>NZ_JABUZE010000159.1:0-7820 GCF_014897805.1 Halomonas sp. 3F2F | reverse complement strand
GCCCAGCTCAGGGGGCGAATTCCACACTTGGCGTCGAAGAGCCCTTTAAGGGTCCAGTCCGGTGTTGCATTCCAAACGCTGTACAGGCGCGGGCTGACGTGGCTGCCGAAGTTATCGTCGTCATCGACGCGTAAACCACCGGTCAACGCCCAGGTGTCGGTCAGCATCCACTCATCTTCTACAAACAGCGCTCGTTGGCTATTTTCGATTTCGGTCCGGTCAGATATTCGGTTGGTGGTGGTATCGTTCAGCGACTCCTCTTCGTAGCTCGCGCCAACAGTCACTAGGTGCATGCCTAGTGGGATCACTGCACTGGTCTTAGCGGTAGTATTGGTAATTTCAATATCGCGGGATTTGTTATCGCTACGCTCACGCTGTACAAAGGTCTCGCTGGTGCCCCAGTCAAAGCGGCCACTATGGGTAACCGCAACGTGAGTGTTGGTGTATTCGCCGATACTGTCGGTGCAACCACCTCGACACCCTTCAGCAGCACCAGACCGCCCTACCCGCGAGTAACGATCCTGTTCGGTAACGCCAGCTTCGGCGGTGAAGTCGTGATTATCGTTAGCGGCGAAGTTTAGCCGTGCGGTTAGACTTTGCAGGCTTTTCTCTTCGTAGCCGTTCAAAATATCATCTTCATCCCGCTCTGAGGCACGCCCATAAAGTTGCAGCCCTAACCGGTCACCCACTAACGGCCCGCTTAGGTAGAAATTCGCTTGGCGGCTGTCTCCCGAGTTGCTGTTTTCTTGTAGCACCGTGTCGAGCTGCACATTACCGTGCCACTTATCGGCCACCTTGCGAGTAATTACGTTGATCACCCCACCGATAGCGTCTGAGCCGTAGAGCGTCGACATTGGGCCACGCACTACTTCAATGCGTTCAATCGCTTGGAGTGGCGGGAGCCAGTCCTGCTCGAACCCAGCACTGCCATTCGGGCGTGATTCCCGGGAGTTTTGCGGACGTCCATCTACCAAAATTAAGGTGTACTGGGAGGGCATGCCACGAATTGAAATATCATTGCCACGGTCACCTGCGCCGCCACCGGTAACGATCACACCCGGCACGTCGCGCAGCGCGTCGGTGACATTTTGATAGTGTCCACGCTCAAGCTCTTCCCGAGAAATAACGCTAATAGAAGCAGGCGCACTGGAAATTTGCTGTTCAAACCCCGATGCGGTAACCACAACATCATCTAGTCGAGGTGTTTCTTGTGCCAACACGGCACTACTGGCCAATGAAGAGATGGCACCGGCCAATAGCGTGCGACGCAAACGAGAAGACATAGCAGGGTTCCTTTAATGTGAAAGAGCACTCGCAATCAAATACGAATCATTAACATTCGTATTTTTGCATAATTCTTACACAAAGAGGTCGCACAGTGCGTTCAGCCATCCGGAACACAAATGCCAATTATTTTCATTAACATCATTAAATGGCACAATAGCGTTTCAATTGTTGCCCAGTGGCCCCGACCATGTACGATTTTGATGAACTCGCCGCCTTTGCCGATGTGATGACTACCGGTAGCCTAACGCGCAGCGCACAAAAGCTAGGACTTGCTAAATCGACACTGAGTCGCCGCATTAGTCAGTTAGAAGCAAGATTGGGTCAGCCACTGCTCAGGCGGCAAGCCAATCGGCTGATTCCTACGGAAGCGGGTCTGCTATTTCATAACTACTGCACAGAACTGCTAGCGATGGCGGCACATAGCCAAGAAGCGCTGGCAGAACTGCGTGAGGAAATCAGCGGAAAAGTAACACTGGAAGTTCACGGGGCATTAGCACGAGGTTGGATGGCAGGCGTCGTTGATGCATTTTTAACCCGCTATCCCAAGGTGGAATTAACCCTCCACACGCGAGAATCTCCGCCCACTAAAATGCACAGTAACAGTGTGCACATCTGGCTAGGGGCAACCCACGAATGCGGTCTCAATCAGGAGCGCTTAGGGCACTTGACTCGCGGCCTTTATGCCAACCCCAGCTATCTTGCCAGCGCTGGTTACCCTCAGCACCCAAGCGAGCTAGAATCACACGCGTGGATTGATTTACTCGATAGCGCTTCTAGTGGCTTGCTGTTCCACCATGCTCATCACGACGACTTTCTGTTTAATGCGCCCCGTTCACGGCTGCGCGTTGATCTAACGGTGCTTCAAATTGATGCCATTGCTTATGGCCAAGGCATTGGGTTGCTGCCCCACTGGGTGGTTGAAAAACGCGAGCAGCATCATCCCGGTGATTTAGTCAGTTGCTTGCCCGGCTGGGAACCTGCCCCACTGCCAATCACCATGTTGTACGCTTACGGCCACCATTCGCGTCGGGTTAACGCGCTGCTCGATTTTTTACGCGAGCAAGTTCCGGCTGCCTGGCAAACCAACCACACCACCGCTAACGCTGAATAACCAATTCGCCTTGCCAGTTAGCGGCCTAATTAACGACAATGAGCCGCTAATCATCGTCAAGGAATGGTAATGCTCGCCGAACTTTTTGCCGTGATGGCGCCGGTACTCGCCGGTGCTGGGCTGGGATATCTATGGGTACGCTTAGGGCATCCCTACCCCGTCGATTTCATTACTCGTTTGGTGTTTAACATCGGCACACCCGCGCTGGTGCTTGCCTCACTTTCTGGGGCTAATATCGATGCCAATAGCTTTGGGCAGATGATGTTTGCCACGGCTATTGTGATACTTACCATGGGCGCGGCGAGCTTTGTGGTCGCCAAACTATTGCGCCGCAGTTGGCGCGTATTACTTGCCCCAATGATGTATCCCAACACCGGCAATATGGGACTACCCGTTGTTCTGTATGCCTTTGGCAGCGCAGGGTTTGCCTACGGTATTACAGTGATGGTGACGGTCTCACTCTTTCAGTTCACCTTAGGGGCTGTTCTCAATAGCAACGGAAGCCCGACTAAAACGCTGCTAAAAACGCCCACCGTCTATGCCATTTTAATCTCAATGGCGCTGCTGTTAACCGACACATCACTGCCCCCTTGGTTAGCCAATACGGTCGACTTAATGTCTGGTTTCACCGTACCACTTATGTTGATCACGCTCGGGGTTTCCCTAGCCAGCATCCAGGTAAAAAGCCTGCGTTCCGGCATCGGTTTTAGCCTAGTACGTATCCCCCTTGCCGCTGGGGCAGCGTGGCTAATTGCGGGTTGGGTTGGCCTGCCCCCTCTGGCACAAAGCATTCTGGTGCTACAAATGAGCATGCCTGTGGCAGTGTTTAACTACTTGTTCGCCCAGCGTGCCCAGCGCGAACCGGCCTATGTCGCCAGCCTCGTTTTTTGCTCTACGCTGCTTGCCCTAGTGTATTTACCGATACTGCTGGCATTTCTGATGTAGCGTTTTTGATATAGCGCTTTTGCTATAGCCCGCCAGATTTAGCCCGCCGGATATATGGCAACACAGGGAACCCCGCTCGCTTTAAGCAGTCACTGCTAGGCATAGAACATGATCATCGAAGGCCCCGACGACAGGAGTGAGCATGATGCGCCAACCTCAATCACAAGCACGCCAAGCAGTGTTAACGACGCCTTCTTATCGTTGGTTTCTAACAGCTCTTGGTGGGTTAATGTTGGCGGGCACTGTTAGCAATGCTCAAGCAGAAATGGTTCACGACGCGATCGAAACCGAGCAAATGACCTTGTCACTTGAACGTGTGGCGAGTGGCTTGAACAGCCCCTGGGCAGTGGCTTTTTTACCTGACGGGCGTTTTTTAGTCAGCGAACGCCGTGGTCAACTCACCCTGGTAGATCAGGCAGGTAACCAGCAAACGCTCGAAGGAATGCCCACGGTCAGCCACCAGGGGCAAGGTGGGCTTCTCGATATCACCTTGCACCCTTCCTTTGGTGACGGTGAACATGACTGGATTTATTTCACCTGGAGCAAACCAGACGGCAATAACAGTCGCTCAGCACTATCACGGGTTAAGTGGCAAGGGGATTCACTCGGTGAGATCGAGCACCTTTTTGAACAGGATCGCGCCTCGTCACCCGGCCGTCATTACGGCTCGCGTTTGGCTTGGCTAACAGACGGCACACTATTAATGAGTATTGGTGACCGCGGCGTTAACCCATCCCGTGCCCAGGCAAGCGACGACCACGCGGGGTCAACGCTGCGCTTAACGGATACGGGCAGTGTTCCTGACGATAACCCTTTCGTGGGCGCTGATAGCACCTTGGATGAAATTTACTCCACGGGCAATCGTAATATTCAAGGATTGACCGTACGCAGCAATGGAGAACCCTGGGCGACCGAACATGGCCCGCGCACAGGCGATGAGCTTAATCACATCAAAGCAGGCAGCAATTATGGCTGGCCAGAGGTTAGCCTGGGGAATGACTACCGGACTAATGAGCCGATTGGCGTCGAATCGAAGCCCAGCATGGTCGACTCGGTTTACCGCTTTGAAGGCCGTTTTGCGCCTTCGGGTCTTACCGAAGTCACCAGCAGTGCGTTTGGAGACTGGCAGGGGCAGCTATTAGCTGGCGGTTTAGCCAGCGAAACATTACTGCGTCTGCAGTTGGAAAACGGCAACGTGGTGGATGAAGAGGTTATTCTTGACGGCCACATTGGGCGCATTCGCGATGTGCGCCAAGGTCCCAACGACGCCATTTATTTGCTAACCGATAGTGGTCAGGGCAGCCTTTACCGTTTGCAGGTGGTTAATTAACCCACACTAACGTTATCTGAACCGCGACTCTTTATACTGCCTATTGATGCTGTCTATTTATTTATACTGTCTATCTATGCACGCTGCCAATGCTGTTCACTGCTGAACAGCCGGTACTCATCACGGATACCTGATGCGACTACGTAATTTAATTATTTTGACGGTCATCGTGCCACTGTTTGTCATTCTAGTGGTTTTTAGCCTAGTGGCTATCAAGTCGCTAGAAGATAACGTGCGCTCCAAGCTGCAAACCGAAGTTGAGATTATCACCCGTGCACTGGGCACATCACTGAGTTACGCCGTCACTCGTGATAGCGACACCCCACTAGGAGAAGCGTTGCAATCCGCTTTTTCCTTCCATCGTATCTATGGTGCTTATGTGTTCGACACCCAAGGCCGGGAAGTTTATGGCCTTGGTCTGGGCAAGGACCTGTTTTCGCCGGATGAAATTCAGCAGGTTATCAAACAAGATGATCTGTACAGCAATTACCGCCAGCAGGAAGGCTGGACGTACTACTCAGCATTGATTCCGCTGCGGGCGCAAAACGGCATGGTGAAAGGTGTTCTGCAAGTAAACCGACTTAACACCGGCATCGAAAACTACACGGGTTTTATCAGCATTGTGGCAGTTCTGGTGTTCGTGATCGGAGCGGCCGGTATTGTTTTTAGCATTTGGTGGGGCTTTAGGCACTATATAGAACGACCGCTCAACCGTCTTTTGCACGTGATGTTACTTGTGGAAGATGGCGACCGCAGCCAACGGGCTACGGTAGATGGTCCGACGGAATATCGCCGTTTAGCATCTGGCTTGAACGGCATGCTAGATGCCATGGCAGAAAAAGATCGCGATATTGATGCCCGTCGGCAGCGCGAAATCGAATTAGAAAAGCGCCTGCGCAAATCTAAAAAGCTGGCGGAGTTAGGCGTTTTGGCGGCCGGTGTCGCCCATGAAATTGGCGCGCCATTAACCGTCATCAATGGCCAAGCCCAGCGCTTAGCCCGCAGGGACACCATTGGCGATGACGAACGTGCACGATTAGGCCGTATCCGAGGCGAAGTCGAAAGAATTGTTCAAATTGTCCGCCAATTAATGGAGCTAGGCAGACAACATAACGTAGAGAAAGACACGCAAGCGTTGGATCAGCTTATTCTGAGTGCCAGTGAGCTCGTGGAAGAGGAGCTGGAGCCGCGAAATATTCACTTGGATATTGATCTTCCCTCCCCTACCCCCCATCTATTGGTCAATGGGCAGCAAATTGTGCAAGTACTCACCAATCTATTACGCAACGCAGCGCAAGCACCAGACGTTAGCTGTATACGCCTTAGCGCCAAGCAATACAGTGAAGAGTTAACGCTCTGGGTGGAAGATGACGGGCCGGGCATTCCAGCATCGCATCATCAGCAAGTATTTGATCCTTTCTTTACAACCAAACCGGTGGGCCAAGGCAGTGGCTTAGGGCTCTCCATGGTGCATCGCATTATTAACGACCACGGCGGGACGATTGGCGTATTTGATAGCGGCCTTGGCGGCGCTGGATTCGAGATTACGCTCCCCCTTAGTGAAACCGCATCCGCTTGAGGAAAACGTTTGTGACCCATCAGGAACACCTTTTACCTTTATTGGTAGTGGAAGATGACGCCGCTATACGTGAGTTATTAGAAGAAGAGCTCAACGACGCGGGCTATGACACGCTAGGCGTTCCCAGTGCCGAAGACGCCTTGGCGCTACTAAGCCATACAGCTGTGGCGATGATGATTACGGATGTACGTCTTCCAGGAATGACCGGCATTCAGCTACTTCAGCAACTGCGTCAAAGCGGCAGCGAGCTGGGCATTATTGTCATCACTGCCTTTGGCACCATTGACCAAGCCGTCGAGGCGCTAAAGCTGGGTGCCGACGACTTTCTAACTAAACCATTGGATTTAGATGCCATCCGCGAGGCAGTCTTTCGCGTCTTAGAGCGCCAGCGCTTGTCTCTCTCCCACGATACTGAGTTGAGCCAGTTTCACGGCATTGTCGGAAAAAGCTCAGCAATGCAGTCTCTGTTTCATGATGCATCTCGGCTGGCTAAAAGCGATGCGCCTATTTTGATTCTGGGCGAAAGCGGTACCGGTAAAGAACTATTAGCTCGCGCTATCCATCAAGAAAGCAAACGCCACGAAGCACCCTTTGTGCCTGTTAACTGTGCCAGCATTCCTGCCGATCTAATGGAAAGTGAGTTTTTTGGTCATGTAAAAGGGGCATTCACCGGGGCTAACGAAGCGCGCCGCGGTCTGTTTCATAGCGCTCAAGGCGGCAGCCTGTTTTTGGATGAGATTGGCGAAATGCCGGTTAATCTTCAAGCCAAACTGCTGCGCGCGCTACAAGAAAAGACGGTACGACCCGTTGGCGGCGAGCGTGAGGAGCCGGTAGATGTTCGCATCATTGCCGCAACCCATCGCAATCTTGAAAAAGAGATCGAACAAGAGAATTTTCGCAGTGACTTGTTCTATCGCCTTGAGACGTTCTCGCTGCGTATTCCTCCACTGCGTGAGCGTGGCACCGATATAGAGCATCTTGTGTTTGCATTAATCGACAAACACGCCGAAGCGCAAAGTAAGCAGATTGAACAAATCGAGCCCGAAGCGCTAAATAGCCTGTTGAACTACACCTACCCCGGCAACGTACGCGAGCTGGAAAACGCCATTATGCGAGCCGTAACGCTGAGCGAAGAAGGCATATTGCAGCACCAAGATTTGCCAGAGCGTTTACGCGAACAGGCTAGTCAACATAACGGCTCGGAAATAACGCCGACACTTACTGGTGAAGTGTTACCTGGCACTCAAGTGCCAGCACCTGCACCTACCCGCTGGCCCAGCCTCGAAGAAGTAGAAAAGCGCTACATACGCAAAGTGTTAGAGGCCACCGGCGGCAATAAACGGCGGACGGCTGAAGTGCTGGGTATTGCTCGACGAACGCTTTATCGTCGTTTGGAAGATAACGAGGAATAAATTAACGCAAATAGCCGGCCACTAACCAGTGAGACCGGCTATCTGTGTATATGCCGACAGGCTATGCACTACATGCAAAAAATGGGGCACACGTTGGATTAATGCCAGTCAGTTAAGGCTGACTGGCATTACCCCCTAGCCCCATATAGCAAAGCG
>NZ_JABUZE010000154.1:0-1615 GCF_014897805.1 Halomonas sp. 3F2F | reverse complement strand
CTGAACCGCTTCAGCCTTCGGGGTAAGCAAAAGGTGCAAGGCCAATGGCAGCTCTACTGCTTGGTTCACAATATTGAGAAGTTGGCGAATTACGGCCACTTGGCCGCGTTATGAAGGGCTTAGAGTGGAGTAAGTTGCTTTGTGAACCCAGCAGGCGGTCTTCAGCGGGCTAAGCTGGGCGCTCAAGTGGCTAAATGCCGATATTAATATTACTCAGCCGGATGACCGGCTGGGTAAATGAATAAGGACAACAGGCAGTGGAAACGGCTCGAAATCGGGTTTTTCTACAGCCTCGTTGTGGCTGTAGTGAAAGCCGCTGATACCTAGTTTTGGCATAGTCGGAAAACAGACAAAAAATAGTCATTAATCGGCGGCTACAACATAAATCCTGATATAAGTATCGCATCTACCGCACACACTCAGCTACTGAGAGGAGTCATGGAAGATTTAATAGGCAACGAGCAGATAGGATCAGTAACTGCCCGCTGCTAACACTGGGCTTTCAACGTTGCCTGATGAGGCACGGTGCCTAATAGGGCGACAGGAATGAATGCTTCTCTCCAGCTGTCATTCCCGCATGCCTTTAGCGGGAATCTATTTCGATTTAAGTACCTTGGCTTCGGCTGAAAAGGTCAAATTGGATTCCCGATAACCCCACTCGGGAATGACGGGGCTGAGGTGGCTCTGGAATGACGGGGCAGAGTGGTTCTGGAATTACGGGGCTGAGGTGGGGCGGAAATAATAGGAATGAGGGGAGCCGGTTCATACTTCTCGGAGCGAGTGTTCGAGCGCGAAAATCTCTCAGAAGTAGATTGAGATGCGTTTTCCAAGTTGGTCAATATGCTTGTTAATGCCGCATTGGAGAAGCATCATGGCTAGTTCCTCGGAAGTATTGCTCAGGGTTTGCAAGAAGAGCCATTGATCTTAATCACGGGCGCAACGCTGCGGCTAAAACGCATCTGCCAGAGCTGGTTGATGTCGCTGCTTTGCGTAAGAAATTGGGCATGACCCATATGGGGTTTGCTGCTAAATTTTGTATTAGCGGCGCATTGGACACGCGGTGATGATGTCGTCGCCAAAGAGCTACAAGTCGTCTAAGAGCCTTATCGTAGCCCACCACCCAATGCGCCATTCAACGAAGAAGCGCTCAGATGCAGTTATTCTATTAATCCAGGCTATTCAAGGCGATTCACCGATATTATGGCGAGAAAAACACTCAGTTTGAAAACGAGAAGGCAGATAGATGCCAAGCCCGCCGACGAAGTTGAAGATCAATTTCCTGATGATCCCGAAAAACGTTTTTTAAATGGCGTGGCGATTCATCCTAGCCCACGCATTGTTTTAGAGCTTGGCTCTTCGCAGCGTAGTGTGCGCGCGATGGATTTGATTACGCCTATTGGGATGGGGCAACGCGGATTGATTGTTGCGCCGCCGGGCTCTGGCAAATCGACGCTGTTAAAACATATCTGTCAGGCCGTGGCAGAAGCGTATCCTGACATAAAGCTGTATGCCTTGCTGATTGATGAGCGCCCTGAAGAAGTGACCGATTTTAAGCGCAGTGTGTCGGCAGACCCCCCTCTGTCAGCCTAGTTGTCCGGTTGGCGATATCGCCTAA
>NZ_JABUZE010000156.1:0-4398 GCF_014897805.1 Halomonas sp. 3F2F | reverse complement strand
GGCCCAGCTCAGGGGGCGAATTCCACACCCAACGTCGAAGAGCCAGAAGATTAGAGAGCCTAGCATCAGTAATGCATGCAACACTCCTGCGAGCGTGAAGCCTTGGATGGTCAGTGCAACAAGACCCGCTATAAAAGCTACCAGTACAGCCACTGCTAACCGGCCAAACATAGTTGCTAATGCGTCTCTTGCAGAATGTTCCCAACGTCGATCCTCACCCTTCCTTCTTCTGGCCAACACAATGACCGTGCCTAAGTATGATAGCAATAGCATGGCAGAACCTATGGAAATGCCAAGCAGAGCTATTGAGCTCGTCCAAAACACATTAAGCGACAACATGGCAACCAACAAGTTGGTACCAAAATCGCCAACATCATGGATAGCGGTTTCATATTTATTCATACATCTACCTCCTTAAAGTTTACTGGAGGCAGGAATCCCATGAGGGGAATGCCCCTCAGTGGGTTAATTAAACGGTTTTATGTTTCTTCAAGCGTTAGCAAAGCCTTAATATCGTTTCTTGCTAATAGCTTAGTAACAGCCTCACCGGCTATTCGAGCATAAGGCCCTCGAATAAGTAAGCGAGAATGCTTGGCAAAACGTAGCGAAAAACGCATACGCTGGCCATATTTCACATCTTTCCAACGCACCTGCAGGAGCTCTTTGTAATCACCATCATTGCCCGACCAACCTTCCGGGGGACAGAATGGATTTTCCAAGCAACAGCCAGGCGCGGTTTCTGCGATGTTGGCGTTAAAGACACCCATGGCATTACCTCCGCATGCCAGGGGCGCTTGCGCACCCCTGGAAGCATAATTAGAAATCTTGTCCAATGAGCTGAATAAGACGCCGCTTTAACGGAAATCCAGACAGGCCATGTTCAAGTAAAACATCATTCCAATCAATGCCTTTTGCACGCTTTGCAATAGGCTGAGAAGGTAGTAATACCACCACTTTAACGCCTTTTTTCTCCATCCGTTCTTTCAGGATACTCGCGGAGAGTTCCCCGGTCATGCTCTTGTCTTTGTCCGCCCAGACAAGCAGCGTATGAACGCCCTTAGGTGGATTAAAGTTTTCAAGCATGTTCGCGTTAACCGTGGGCCAGGTAGGAATACCTGTAGCACGGTAACCCGACAGGGCTGTTTCCAGGCCCTCAGCTACGCCGAGAACGCCGTTAACTGGGTTCGCTAGAGGTATCGCCTCACCCGTGATCGTTTTGCTATCAGGCACTGGCAACATCTTGCGAGGGCACTCAACACGCGCCTTTTTCCCACCCTTCTTGGTGAGATAAGTACGGTGCAGCGTGATCAGCTCCCCCTTTTGATCTTTAATAGCGCAGATCAGTACGGGAAACTCCCCAAGATTGACAACCTTTTCAACCTTTTTCAGGTTGCCTTGCGAATCGGGCTCCTCCACTACCACCACATCGTAATATGGCAGTGCCGGATGGAACCGTAAGGCATCGTTATCAGTAAGCGCATGGTACCGCGCAGACCCTAAACGAATACCGCGATTAGCCAGGTAGTCCCGAGCAGGTTTGGCCGCTGGGCTGAGAATAGACACTGACTCCCGCCAGACCTTCTCAATTTTCTCGCTTTTTGCCTGCGAGGATTGCTCACTGCGTTCTTTCAGACGAGTCTGAATATCGAGCAGCTTTGCATGAGCGGCCTTTCTTGCGGTAGACACCGGTTTCTGCTGCGCTGCGGGCTGTTGCACATCAATGCGCCCTGTTTCGGGAGCCTGAGGCGCGCCACCCCAACTTACTTCAGCGCCACATGCGGTTATCACCGCAGGTGCATCCATCTCCATAGAGGCATGAGCAGCCATGGCGTCATCATAGCTATCTAGCGGTGGAAGGTTGGGATCGAAAACCGGCATAGCCGATGATGCGCCCTCGCCTTCCATGCCAACATCAACATCACCATTTTTAGCAGCCAGGTACGACAGCGATGATGGTTTAGCGGGTGTTGGCGTAGCTGCTTTAGGCGCTGGTGCTGGCGTTGTCGCCTTACCTACAGCGGCTAGTCGTTGCTGCTTAGCCTTCCACTTCTCTTTGGGCTCCAGACCTAGAAATTCCCCGACTTCATTAAGCGTTGTCAGAAAATCCCAGGAGTTCACCCACATAAGCAGTGAAACACCGCTGGAAAGCACGCCTTCAGAGTTTGAAACGGCACGGCCTTTTTCGGCTACGTCTTTAAAAACTCTAAAGCCATCTTTTGACCCCGTGCCGCAGGGGCAAGGAACATGACGACCGGCTTTTTCGAGAGCGGGCATTAATTGAGGTGCTAAGCATCCCAAAATCTCTACCCAGCGCCCGTCAGCGGCATACAGCACGTCTTCTTTCTTAAAGTAGTGAGTCTTTTGATCAATCATGCGTAGCTCCTTTTCTGGCTCGGGACTTCCTGCTTAGCCCCGATATCCGAGGTCAAGTAGGAAGCCCCGAAACCAGATGTATGGGAGACGCACGCCCCCAGTGGGAGGCGAAACGTCTCCCGGGTTGGGGGTTAATTTAAAGGCGTTATTCAGCTAAATAGCTGAATACGCGAGTCAGGCGGGAAGCTTTTTTAGCCACCCTTTGTAACGGCCCCATAAAGAAGGCCGTCGCTGGATGTTTTCGTTTAGCTCACGCTTCGTTAATCCATCTCGCACCAGCTCTAAAAAGAGCTGGTCGCGCTCGGAAGACTTGCGTGCAGCGTCGTAAAACATTCCAGCTTGGGTTTGTTGAGTAGTCATGCCGTTTCTCCTGAAGGAAATGCGGACGCACAACTACCCCTAAGCGGGAAGTTGCAACGCCCGCGAAGGGTTTTTAAAGGAAGTACCAGGCAGAAACCGCTAATGCGGCAACTGCTGGTTAGAAGCGGAGCACAAAGGCTTCGCGTTCAATTAAACGCGCAATTTGCGCGTCAGTTAGGTTGGCAGGTGTGACAACGCTAAGCTGTCGGCCTGCTTCATTCTCCACAGTCAAAACCTCGGAAGCGTTTTCGCCTTGGCTATGCAAGGTCGATAACGCCTCAGAATAGAGGTCATCCAATGAAGTTTGCGCGGAGTCAGAGTCAGCCTGGAGGCTTGCTGAGGCAAGAACAGTGGCTAACAGTGCTGAGATCGTGCGGATAGAAATAGTCATGCGTTTTCTCCAAAAGAAGAATGCAGACGCACAACTATCCCAAAGCGGGTAGTTAATACGCCCGCATTGGGTGGTTCTGGCAGTGCCAGAGAGTTAGGGTTGAGCTAATGCTCTGTGTGAATATGCCATGGAGACATAAAGCACATTAAGATTCTGGCCATGCCAGAGAGTAGAGACTGGTTGTTTTGAGTGGACAGTTGACCACTATCGCTGCACAAACGGCAGGAATGCTTGAAGATTACTACCCCCTTTTAAAACTGTCAATTTGCTAGCCTGTATTGCAAAAGCAAGGTAACGGTATCTTTATTCTAAACGCATACTCACTGCTCAAACCCCATAAAAAACGTGGCACTACCCCGAGGGATAATGCCGCGTCGATTTACTTATGCTTAGACTGATCGCAGTGTTTGAATGGCTTCTCGCGTCAGAAGATTTCGATAACCTCCCATCCACGCGTTATCATTCTTTTGGTCAATCAGAGCACATCTTCGTAGCATCATCAGCTGCTCAGGCAGCAATGAATCACTTAGCTTTTCGATATGCACTTCAATCTTGTAATAGCGCTTATCAGTAGATGATAGAGCGTTCATTACGTCCATGAAGCGGTCATCGTCATTTTCATCAGGAAGGTGCCTGGCAAGAAGTAGGCCTGGGCTTTTCAGTAAGGTGGTGCGATAGTGTGCCGTCTCGAACCGCCATACCTGCTCTGTAGGCCCATCAAGGTGCTGTTGCATGCTATGAAGCAGCGCAGTGGCCTCTTCACTAACTTTCTTAGCATCTTGCTCCCAGCGGAAACCTACGAACTCTACCAGCTCACCAAACCAGTCATCCCAGTCGCTAGAAGAGACGAAGCCTTCAACGTTTTTCCTTATTGGTTCAGGCACTTCGGACAACGGAACATCAAGTAATGCATGCGGCTCAAACCCCACAGCAAACACGCTCCTGTCATCACCAGGCGAGAGATGCACCCTGCCCGTTCCCGTATCGAAAACCCATTGATAAAGCTTTCGATCTTCGGCTAACAAACGACGCATCTGAATCAGTTTTACCGGTTTATCCGCCCACCTGCGCAAGTAGTATGCTTTTCGCAGCTCGAACACCTCTTGTATGTCCATGTGTAGGGATACTACAAATGAACATGCCCTTTTCTTGCTTACTGAAACCTCCATATCTTCGTAAGTGAAGGTAGGCCATCCAAGTTGCTCCATACGGATCGCAATAAACCGTTCGTTGACATCCTCCCCTCCCTCAGCTTGCGCTGCCGCCTTGCGGCG
>NZ_JABUZE010000155.1:0-45395 GCF_014897805.1 Halomonas sp. 3F2F | reverse complement strand
TGGGTTAGAAGTGCTTCCGGGGGCCGGTCTCACGGATTCAGGATACTGGCAGAGATATTCTTCAGAACAATTTGTTACTGGGTTGGCTGGCCAATCTGCAGGCTAGTTACTTTGGGAAAATATCCTTCGGCTTCTAAAGTGATATATCTCGATGATCACAGGAGTCGAGCCGACGGCACTTGGTGTGCAGTAGTGGGCTTGCTTGCGTTAATTGTGTTGGCGCTGTATCTGCTAGGACAGTTTTCGTACAAAGCTTAGTAAACCGGGCGCCGCCCACACACCCGGCTATTTTTTATGCTCTATACCCTTACAGTTCAGGCTTAGCCGTTACGTTTTTATCGTTTTTAAAGGTGAGGTAGAACAACACCAGCACCGCGATAGCAAATACGGCTGGGAACATCCAGATGCCTTGCCAGTCGTGCGCGCCGTTGGTGGAGAAGTGATCGGTAATCTGACCCGCGACCCAGAAGCCTATCAGCATGCCTACCCCGTAAGTGGCCAGTGTGATCATGCCCTGGGCAGAGCTTTTGAATTTCTCTCCCGCACGGGCATCGGTGTAGATTTGGCCGGTCACGAAGAAGAAGTCGTAGCACACGCCATGCAGTGCAATACCGATCAAGAGCATAAACACCATTTCATCGGCGTTACCGAACGCAAACAGCGCGTAGCGCAACGCCCAGGCGAGCATGCCGATTAGCAAGGTTTTCTTGATACCAAAGCGGTGAATAAAGACCGGTAGCAGCAGCATAAATAGCACTTCTGATACCTGACCCAGGGTCATTTTACCAGTTGGATTGGTCACGCCGATCTCGGCGAGGAAGGGGTTGGCGTTTTGGTAATAAAACGCCAGCGGAATACAAATCAGAATAGAGGCGATAAAGAAGATGGCGTAGTTGCGGTCTTTTAGCAGGGCCAGCGCATCTAGCCCTAGCACTTCTTTTAAGCCCACCGGGCCGTCTGCTTTAGGCGGCGTCGCGGGAAGGCTAAAGCTATACAGGCCAAGGGCTAAAGACGCGATGGCGCACATCAAGAAGGTGTTACGCAGCATACCGTCGGCGATGCCTTGCGAAGAGTCCCAGGCGAATAAGTAGCTGATCCCCAGACCGGCGATAATCCAGCCAATGGTTCCCCATACGCGGATTTTAGCGAACTCCTGGCCTGGGTCGCTCATTTGGCGGAAGGAGACTGAGTTAACCAGCGCCAGTGTTGGCATATAAATAATCATATACATCAACACCAACGGGTAAAACGTACTGAAGTCGCTGGCGACATACAGGCCGTACATTAACGCAGCGCCCGCCAAGTGCAGAACACCGAGAATGCGCTCGGCGTTGAAATAACGGTCAGCGATCAAGCCAATAATGAAAGGGGCAATAATCGCTCCCCAGGACTGGGTGGAGAATGCCATGCCAATCTGGCCACCGCTGGCGTTGAGGTTGTTGGCCAGGAAGGTGCCCAGGGTGACAAACCAGCCGCCCCAAATAAAGAACTGCAAAAACATCATGATGCTGAGTCGTGTGCGTATCATAGCCATGACGTGATCCTTTGTTGTGGTTGTGTGTTGGTGATTGCTGTCTTGATTTAAAACCGTCAATTAGCGGTGTGAAGGAAGGCCAAGAATTCGGCGGTTGCGTGAAGGGCTGGCGGTGACACCGGCAAAATCATCAAAAGCGCGACCGGCGGGTTGAATCAGATGTGCCTCGATAAAGGGAGCGCCCTCTGCAGCACCCTGGGCGGCGTCTTTAATGCAGCACTCCCACTCAAGCACCGCCCAGCCATCAAATCCGTACTGCGTCAGGCGGCTAAAAATCCCGTTGAAATCAATCTGCCCATCGCCTAATGAACGGAAGCGGCCGGGTCGTTCTACCCAGCCTTGGTAACCGCCATAAACGCCGCTGCGGCCATTGGGGTTAAATTCAGCGTCTTTAACGTGAAACATGCCGATACGCTCGTGGTAGCGGTCGATAAACTCGAGATAATCCAACTGCTGCAGCAGTAAGTGGCTGGGGTCATAAAGAATTTTCGCCCGTGGATGGTTGTCCACTGCCGCCAGGAACCGCTCGAAGGACGCGCCGTCGTGAAGATCCTCGCCAGGGTGAATTTCAAAGCACAGGTCAACGCCTGCCTCGTCAAAGGCATCCAGAATTGGCCGCCACCGCCGGGCCAGCTCGTTAAAACCTTCTTCGACTAGCCCATCAGGACGTTGGGGCCAGGGGTAAACAAAGGGCCATAGCAGCGCCCCGGAGAACGTCGCGTGGGCCGTTAAGCCAAGCCGTTGGCTGGCTTTGGCAGCCAGTTTTAGCTGCTCAATGGCCCACTCGGTACGCTCTTGCGGCTTGCCGTGTAGCTCAACAGGCGCGAAATCATCGAATAAGTCGTCGCAAGCGGGATGCACGGCGACCAGTTGGCCCTGTAAGTGGGTAGAGAGTTCGCCGATCACAACGCCAGCCTTTTCACAGCGGGCGTTTAGCTCATCGCAGTAAGCTTGGCTTTCAGCGGCCTTGTGCAAGTCGATAAAACGACTATCTACAGTGGGTAGCTGAATGGCTTGATAGCCCTGTTCGGCTGCCCAGCGAGCGATTGCGTCGAGGCTATCGAAAGGCGCCTCGTCGCCGATAAACTGGGCCAGGAAAATGGCGGGCCCGCGGATGCCTTTGTGAGTGTTTGGCATGATTAGGCTCCTGGTAGCTGAGTAGCAGGCAGTGGCGTCCATTTTTGTTCGCTTTTGGCGCTGGTGGTGACGGCCTCGATAAACGCCATGCCACGTAGCCCGGAGGCCATGCCGGGAACGCCCTCAACGTCGCCTTGCTCGCCTTGATGAATGGCGTGGGCAAAGTCGCGGTAAAGGTTGCCGAGTGCTTCCAGATACCCCTCAGGGTGACCGCCGGGCAGGCGCAAGCGCTGCAGCGCGCTGGGGGAAAGGTCGGGTTGGTCGATGCCCGCACGGAGGGTGCGCATCGGTGCTTGAAGTGGGCGGTAGAGCAGGCTGTTGGGCTCCATTTGGTGCCACTCAAGCGCCCCTTTATCACCGTAAATACGAATTTTGAGCGCGTTTTCTTCCCCGCTGCAGACTTGGCTGGCGATGAGGGTGCCGCTGGCGCCTTGATCGGTGCGCAGCAGCACATCGCCGTCATCGTCCAGTTGGCGGCCATCGGCGTGGCTGGCAAGTGAGGCGCATAGCTGGCTAACACGATGCCCGGAAATAAACTCGGCGAGGCCGAAAGCGTGGGTGCCAATGTCGGCCATGCAGCCGCTGATACCTGCTAGGGAAGGGTCGGTGCGCCACGCGGCCTGCTTATTACCCTGCTGCTCTAAACACTCGCCTAGCCAGCCCTGGGGATACTCCACATGAATTTTGCGAATGCTACCTATTTGGCCCTCGCTCACCATTTCCCGGGCTTGCCATACCATGGGGTAGCCTAAGTAGGTATGCGCCAAGCCATACAGGCAGCCGCTGGCATGCCAGCTTTCTGCTAAGCGCTGGGCTTCTTGGAGCGATACTGCTGCCGGTTTTTCACAGAACACATGAAAGCCTGCCTGCATGGCCGCTTCCGCGATCGGTACGTGAAGATGGTTAGGCGTTACGATCACCAATAACTGCATGCGCTGTTCGGCGGGAAGTTGCTGCTCGCTTTCCAGTAATTGCTGCCAGTCAGCGTAAACACGTTCTTCGGGTAGGTGGCACGCTTCGCCGGTCATCTGGTTGTTATCCGCCGAGCGGCTAAAGGCACCACATACCAGCTCGCAGGTGTCGTCGAGGCGAGCAGCTAGGCGGTGAACTTGACCGATAAACGCCCCTTGTCCGCCGCCGATCATGCCTAAGCGGATGCGGGGTTGATTGGGTCGCGGCATAGAGAGGCTCCTGCTTTAATAAAGCTTTTGATTTTTCAGGTGGCGCTTGTTCAGGTGGCGCTTGTTCAGGTTGCGCTAGTGCAGTCGACAATGTAACCGGTTACATTTGATTTGAAGTTAGGGCTTCACGCCATAAGCGTCAATGCGACAAAGGTCTATCGGTGCTTGAGAAGGGGTGGAAAATAGCGCGCTGAGTTTAACGCTGGAATACGTTAAGCTGACCATGAATAATGCCGCGCAGCTATCTGCTTACGGCGATTACCTAGTGATAAGGGAGGCCATGACCAATATACGTAAGGTCGCCGAGTTGGCGGGGGTGTCGGTCGCGACCGTATCACGCGCGTTAAAGTCGCCAGATATCGTCTCGCCTACCACCCGAGAAAAAGTGCTGAAGGCCGTTGATCAAGCGGGCTACAAACCCAATTTGATGGCGGTTCAGTTTCGCTCACAGCGCACTTATAACTTGGTGGTTTTAGTACCCACTATCGCAAATACCTTCTTTGCGCGGGTAATCAGCGGCATTCAGGAAGCGGCCCAGGAACGCGGCTACGGCGTTCTGCTGTGTAATACACTCGGTAATGAGGCGATGGAAATCCAATACGCCAGTTTAGTCAGTACCCGCCAGGCAGATGGCGTGATTCAACTGCGTGCTTTTAACCCTTTTTCTGAAAAGGCGTTTCCCGCTGGTGCGGTATTGCCCATGATCAATGCCTGCGAGGTGCTGGACGATGCTCCCTGTCCCACCGTCAAACTCGATAACCGAGCGGCAGCCCGTGAGGCCACCGAGCACTTGATCTCCCTGGGGCATCGTCGAATCGGCATGATTAAAGGGCCTCGGCGCAGCCCCTTGACCCGTGACCGTCAACAAGGCTACCAGGATGCGTTGATCGCGGCGGGCATTCCGTTAGATGAGAGCCTACTTTGTCCTGGCGATTTCACGCCACTTTCTGGCTATCAGGCGGCTGAAACGCTTATTGCTTTAGCGGAGCGCCCCTCCGCCATTTTTTGTGAAAGCGATGAAATGGCCATAGGTGCTATAAGCCGTATCAAAGAAGCGGGCCTACAGATTCCAAAGGATATTTCGGTGACAGGTTTTGATGATATTGCGTTTGCTTCCTATAGCGATCCTCCCTTGACCACGATTGCCCAACCAGCGGAAGCGTTCGGACGTGAAGCAGTTGCGATGTTGATCGAGGTGCTGGAAGGGAGGCAGGTAGACAATTTAGTTTTGCCCTACACCCTGGTATCAAGGAAAAGTACGGCAGAATGCTTACCTTAGACATCTTTCTTTCGCGCCTTAAGTGCATACAATAAGTTAGGCTCTTTGATGGGCCTCATAATGGGTATAAACGCAGGCTCTAAAACACGCACACCATAAAAATAGTTAAAAAAGGATCGACAATAATGACGCTGACACGCTCTATGGCTCGTTTAACGGTAGGTTTAGCTGGTGCGGCCTTACTCTCGGCTTCTTTCTCTGCACAAGCACGTGAACTCTCTGTTTCCACTGTTTTATCTGATGCTTTCCCGTGGGGGCAAGCGGCGGAAAAGTGGGCGGAGTTGGTGGAAGAGCGCAGTGGTGGAGAACTAACGCTGCGGGTTTACCCGAACTCTCAGTTGGTTTCCGGTGACCAAACTCGTGAGTTTTCGGCCATGCGTTCGGGGCTAATTGATGCTGCGGTAGGCTCGACGATTAACTGGTCGCCTCAGGTTCCTGAACTGAATTTATTCTCTTTACCATTCTTTATTCCCGATGAGGCTGCTGTGGATGCGGTTACTGGCGGCGAAGCCGGTGAGCTGGTCTTTGCAGCGATTGAGTCTCGCGGTGTTATGCCGCTGGCCTGGGGCGAAAATGGCTTCCGCCAAGTGTCAAACTCCCGTGGGCCGATTAGCCAGCCAGAGGATTTGGATGGTCTGAAAATCCGCGTGGTTGGCTCACCGCTGTTCCAGGATACCTTCTCTGCCCTTAACGCAGATCCGACGCAAATGAGTTGGACAGATGCTCAGCCAGCGTTAACCACTGGCGCGGTTGACGGGCAGGAAAATCCGCTTTCAGTATTTGATGTCGCGCGTATTGATCAGGTGGGCCAGGAGCACTTAACGCTCTGGAACTACATGAATGACCCGCTAATTTTTGCGGTTAACCAGCAGGTATGGCAATCGCTTGATGAAGAACAGCAAGTGCTGTTGCGTGAAACTGCCATTGAAGCGGGGGAGTGGGAAATCGCTATGACGCGTGAGGAAGAAAGCGAGCGTCTGGCGGCTATTCAAGAGCGTGGTGTTACGGTTACTGAGTTAACCGATGAACAGTACCAAGCCTTTGTTGAAGCCACGCAGTCCGTTTACGAAAAATGGGCGCCGCGCATTGGTGAAGACGTGGTTAACGCGGCTCGGTCGGCTATCGACGCACGTTAATGACTCCTTTGGTGTTATAACTGCCGGCCTACAGGGCCGGTAGTTTTTTCTGTTATGAGGCTGCCATGAAAGGCTTTCCCGATGCACGCCCTGAACGCTGGTTGGGCGCGCTGTCACTTATTATTATTTCGTTGATTAGTCTGGGAAATGTGGTCACACGTTACCTGACTGGCGGCTCATTCTCGTTTACCGAAGAATTTTCCGTATTTTTACTGGTGGTGCTTACTTTCGCAGGGGCATCGGTGGCGCTTAGGCGAAACCGCCATATTCGTATTGGTTTTTTAGAACGGGCGTTACCAGGGCGCTGGCGCAGCGCCCTTATTCTATTTCAAGCTTTGTGCGGGTTAGTCGTTCTGGGCTTGATCACTTGGTATGGTGGAAAGCTAGCCTGGCAAGAGTACCAATGGGAATCGCTATCGCCGGGGTTAGGGCTGCCCCAGTGGTGGTACTTAGTGTGGCTTCCGATATTATCCTTTGCCATGGTATGGCGTCTCGTTCAGCAAACCCGAGATCGATTAAACGGAGGGCTGGATAATGACGCCTGATATTTGGATGATTCTTGCCTTTGCCGGATTTTTGATAGCGGGTGTGCCCGTGGCATTTTCGCTCGCGCTAGCTGGCTCGGTGGGTATTGTGGCTGGGCTTTCGCCAGATATGTTGGCAACGCTGGGTACCAATACCTATAACAGCATTGCCAAGTATCCTTTAATCGCGATACCGCTATTCATACTGACAGGGCTGATTTTTGAGCGCTCTGGTGTGGCGTTACGCTTGGTGCGCTTTGCTCAGGCACTTATTGGGCCTCGTCATGGCGGCCTGGCGTTGGTCGCGGTGCTGGTGTGCATGATTATGGGTGGCATGAGTGGCTCGGGCCCGGCGGATGCGGCGGCAGTGGCCATGGTAATGCTGCCAAGCATGACAAAAGCGGGCTATCCAAAGCCATTTTCCGCAACCCTTATTGCAGCATCGGCATCCACCGCTATCTTAATCCCTCCTTCCGTGGCGCTAATTCTTTACTCGATTGTTGTGCCCGGTGTTGATCTGCGCGCGCTATTTGCCGCAGGACTTTTTCCCGGCATTTTGGCAGGGCTAGCGCTGCTGGTGCCTGCGATGATCGTTGCTAAGCGTTACGGCTGGGAAGGAGCACCGGCAGCAGGCGCTGAAACCCTGACCGTGCGTACGACGTTTAGGCAGGCGTTGCCTGCTTTATTTGCTCCAGTGCTCATTTTAGGGGGGCTGCGCTCAGGCTTATTTACCCCGACAGAAGCCGCCGTCGTAGCGGTTGCCTATGGCACCATTGTGGGGCTGTTTTTGACGAAAGAGCTTTCGTTACGTGACTTATGGGAATTGCTAGGAGAGGCTGCGATTATTTCTGGAGTGGTGATGTTGATTATCGCTCTAGCGGGTATTTTTGCTTGGGCCGGAACAATGCTGGGGACTTTCCGCCATTTGGCAGAGTGGATTATTGGCTTAACAGACAACGGTATTTTGCTGTTGGTGCTGGTCATGCTAGCGGTATTGGTCGCTGGTATGCTGCTTGACGCTATTTCTATCTATCTCATCATGATGCCGGTGCTGATACCCGTTATGCAGCACTTTGAATGGAACCCCGTTTGGTTCGGCATTCTGCTAGCCATGAACATTGCTATTGGTCAATTTACCCCGCCGGTTGCGGTGAATTTAATGGTAACCACAGAGGTTGCCAAAATCCGTTTGGAAGAGACTTTGGGGTGGGCGTTGCTATTTGTTGTGGCGATGGGATGTGCGCTTGCTCTTGTGGCCATTTTTCCAAGTATTGCGCTGTGGTTGCCATCTGTACTTGGTTATAACGTCTAACACACCTATGCCTGACGTCATTCGTCATAAGATGTTCAATCCGCTATACGCTATGCGAATACGGCATGGCTATTAACGGTAACTAAACGTAATTCATCGGTAATCTAAGTTTGTTGTCTGAGCTGCTTGTGGTAGGCAATGTCGTCTATAGTCAGTGCATTGCCTCTAAGCATTAAGTTTATCTGTTAAACAGTAGGACTTAATTGCAAGCACTGGGATGTGTATGGGCGTTATATCGGTAATGACTTGCCGTGTATTTCGCCAAGTATGTTTTTTTTCGCTAAAGTAGTAAGGGTCGGCTGTATTAGTCGGCGTTGATAACAGATTGTCTTGAAAACGTTTTGGCAGAAAAACACCTGAGGGAACCGTTCAGCAGGTGGAGTTAAAGCGTATAACGCTCACAACATCAAGATAAAGAGGTGTGTCCATGAAACGCCATGTATTTTCCACTGCCGCCTTCTCTGGCGCGCTGATTGCGGCCGCTACGTTTGCATCACCGGCGGTTGCACAGGAACGCTTCATCACTATCGGTACCGGTGGCCAAACAGGTGTGTACTACGTAGTTGGTCAGTCGATTTGTCGATTGGTGAACCGTTTGGAAGACGCAGATATCAAATGTAATGCACCTTCCACTGGTGGCTCCGTGGCCAACATCAACGGTATCAAGTCCGGCGAATTGGACATGGGTGTCGCTCAGTCGGATGTTCAGTATCAAGCTTACAATGGTACTGGGAATTTTGAAGGTGAGGCCTATGAAGACCTGCGCGCGGTGTTCCGCGTTCACGGTGAGCCGCTGACTATCCTGGCTCGCGCTGATGCTGACATTAATTCCCTTGATGACTTGGAAGGTAAGCGCGTCAATATCGGCAACCCAGGCTCTGGGCAGCGCAACACCATGGAAGTGGTGATGGGCGCCAAAGGCTGGACCGAGGACTCTTTCTCGTTAGCGTCTCAACTCGATGCCGCCGAAATGGCTGCCGCGCTTGCTGACAACAACATCGACGCGATGGCCTATGTCGTGGGTCACCCCAATGGAGCCATCCAGGAAGCGACCACCACCGTTGATTCGCGTCTGGTGCCTCTCAACGATGAGACAGTTCAGGGCATTGTTGACGAGTTCCCGTACTACTCCATGTCGGTCATTCCAGGTGGATTGTACAAAGGTAATGACGAAGACGTCGAAACTTTCGGCGTCGCAGCAACCTTCGTGACCACTGCGGAAACCGACGAAGACATCATCTACCAGACCGTTAAGGCGGTATTCGATAACTTCGATCGCTTTAAGCGCCTGCACCCGGCCTTCGAGAACCTCGATCCCCAAGACATGGTGACCTCTGGTCTATCGGCGCCACTGCATGAAGGTGCCGCTCGTTACTACCGAGAGCAGGGCTGGATCGAGTAAGTTGGCCAAGCTGAGGTGATTTCGCCTCGATGAGGGAATGCGCGGCCACTTAGAGTGGCCGCGCATTCTGTTTGAGATGCTGTATGGCGTAATGCCAATGGAATCTTTCGTCACTACATACCAGGCAGGGTTAGCTTATGACTGAGGACAAGAACAGGAGCGCGGAATCCGCGGTTGACCTCGAGGATATGGTGGCTTCGAGTGATACTGGGGCTCGCAAGCCAGCGGGCACGCCGGGAAAACTATTGGTTAGCATCGCCGCGGCATGGTCGCTGTTCCAATTGTGGGTCGCCTCCCCATTGCCTTTCGTGGTCGGCTTCGGTGTCTTCAATGCCACCGAGGCTCGTTCCATTCACTTGGCATTCGCGCTATTTTTAGCCTATATGGCCTATCCGGCGCTAAAGCGCTCACCGCGCGACCGCATTCCCATTCAGGATTGGGTATTGGCCTCGGCGGCGGCCTTCTGTGGTGCCTATATGTTCATGTTTTATGAACAGTTGTCGCAACGACCGGGGGCACCGATTCTACAGGATGTGATCATTGGGGTGGCGGGGCTCCTGTTGCTGCTTGAGGCAACACGTCGAGCGCTTGGGCCACCGCTGATGATCATTGCCACGATCTTCATTATCTATTCCCTTGCCGGGCCCTACATGCCAGGCATTCTTTCCCACCGGGGTGTAAGTCTCTTCGGTCTGGTCAACCACCAGTGGCTGACTACCCAGGGGGTATTCGGTATCGCCCTTGGGGTATCGACTAGTTTCGTATTCCTATTTGTGCTGTTCGGAGCCTTACTCGATAAGGCGGGTGCCGGCAACTATTTCATCAAAGTGGCGTTCTCGTTGCTGGGTCACTACAAGGGTGGGCCGGCCAAGGCTGCGGTAGTGGCATCGGGCATGACTGGTCTGATCTCGGGCTCCTCGATCGCCAACGTGGTAACTACGGGTACCTTCACCGTACCGATGATGAAACGCGTCGGTTTTTCCGCCGAAAAGGCGGGTGCTGTCGAAGTCGCCTCCTCTGTTAACGGGCAGATCATGCCGCCCGTGATGGGCGCTGCGGCCTTCCTGATGGTCGAATATGTCGGTATCTCCTATGTGGAGGTCATCAAGCATGCGTTCCTACCTGCACTAATTTCCTACATCGCCTTAATCTATATCGTCCATCTCGAGGCCATGAAGGCTAACCTGCAGGGCCTGCCGACCAGCAATCCTCCCAAGCCGCTGGTGCGCAAGGTGATCGGCTTTTTGGGCGGTTTATTGTTGATGATGGTAACGGCGCTGGTGGTCTATTATGGCTTGGGGTGGTTAAAACCCGTTCTGGGCTCCGCTACGCCTTGGGCGGTGAGTGTGGGCCTGGTGGTGATCTACATCGCACTGCTTAAGGTGGCTGCAGGCTATCCGGAGCTCGAACTCGATGATCCGAATGAGCCGATCTACAAGCTGCCCCAGACTCGGCCGACAGTGATGGTTGGGCTGCAGTTCATTCTGCCAGTGATCGTATTGGTGTGGTGCCTGATGGTGGAGCGCTTGTCACCTGGGCTGTCGGCATTCTGGGCCACGGTGCTCATGGTGTTCATCATTCTGACCCAGCGGCCCATCACGGCAATCTTTCGCGGGCAGAGTGAGATGGCCGAGGATATTCGGGCGGGTGTCCTGGATCTGTGGAGTGGTCTGGTGACTGGTGCCCGCAACATGATCGGCATCGGCATCGCCACCGCGACAGCCGGCATCATCGTTGGCGCGGTTTCCCAGACCGGCGTGGGCTTGGTGCTGGCCGATGTGGTGGAAATCCTCTCTATGGGGAACCTGATGCTGATCCTGCTGCTCACCGCGGTGCTCAGTCTGATCCTCGGCATGGGGCTGCCCACCACCGCCAACTACATTGTGGTGTCGGCTCTTCTCGCCCCGGTGATCGTGCAGCTCGGTGAGCAGAACGGTTTGCTGGTGCCGTTGATCGCCGTTCACCTGTTCGTGTTCTATTTCGGCATTATGGCCGATGTGACACCCCCGGTGGGGCTCGCCTCCTTCGCGGCAGCGGCGGTCTCAGGGGGAGACCCGATACGGACCGGTTTCCAGGCCTTCTATTACAGCTTGCGGACCGCGGCGTTACCGTTTCTGTTCATCTTCAACACTGACCTGCTGCTGATCGACGTGAGCTTCCTGCAGGGTGTCGTTATCTTCATCATATCGACGATCGCGATGCTGATCTTTGCTGCCGGCTCCCAGGGCTTCATGATCGTGCGTAACCGCTGGTACGAATCGATCCTCATGCTGCTGGTCGCCTTCACGTTGTTCCGCCCGGGGTTCTGGATGGACATGATCCATGACCCCTATGAATCGGTGCCGCCGTCACAATTCGTCCAAACGCTGGGTGATGTCGACGAGGAGAGCACGCTACGGCTGCAGATCCGCGGTGAAGATGACTTTGGTGACCCGCTTACCACCTACATGATTCTGCCCGTACCTGAAGGGCAGACGGGTCAGGAGCGCCTGGAGAACTTGGGGCTTGAGCTACTGATCGAGGATGAGCGGGCCGTGGTCGATATGGTGGCCTTCGGCAGCACAGCGGCCGATCTTGGCCTGGATTTCGACCAGGAAATCATCGAGGTGCTGGCACCTGTGGATCGTTGGATCAAGGAGTTGATGTGGATTCCGGCGTTCCTGGTGTTCGGTTTGATCGTGGTTATGCAGCGTCGTCGTCGTAATAATACGTCAGCCACGGCTGCTGCATAAAGGAGGATGCCATGTACAGCAAGATCGTATTGCCGGTGGACCTGAACGAGGAAGCCTCTTGGTCAAAGGCGCTGCCTACGGCCATTACTCTGTGTCAAACTTTTGGAGCTTCACTGCATGTGGTAACAGTGCTCCCGGAGTTCACGATGCCCATGGTAGGGGCCTACTTTCCGAAGAACTTTTCTGAAAAAGCACATGCTGCGTTGAAAGAGGCGCAGCATAAGTTTATTCAGGAACATGTGCCTGAGGAGATTAAGACTCAGAGTGTGATTGTCGACGGCTCGCCATGGGAGGCCATCATTAAGGTAAGTAAAAAACTAGATGCCGACCTGATTGTCATGGCATCTCACACCAAGCGTAAATTTGTCGACTACGTTCTGGGCCCCAATGCGGAACACGTGGTTCACCATGCCAAGGTGTCGGTAATGATTGTGCGCTGACGTTTCAATACCGAGTTGTTTGTTAAGCGAACTCCAGGCCATTTGGCCTGGAGTTTTTGTTTGTGAGGTTATATTAACGCTGGCTAACGCATCGAATAAATTGGCGTTAATAGCATGAAAGCAGGATTTTTTGTACGCGATGTCGCCAGATAGCCCCACCTTGTCATTGCTCAGCTACATTAAAGGTACGTTAAGCCATTAACCCATGGTTAACGAACTCATGCATGTGGCAACTTTTCAGGGTATTGGGCAAGTTCGATCTCAACCTGAATGGGGTTTTAAAGGCCACCGCTGTATTGGGGTAAATCTAAGGAGTCATGCTATGAATGCAGCTACAACAAAAACGCACGGCCGAGCAGATATGCCTAATGTAAAAATCACTATTAATAAGGTGGGAATGGATCGGCCGCGTGCATGGCTTGCCGCGGGGTTTGAGGACTTTCGTCGTGCAACTGCTATCAGTTTAACCTACGGTATGTTTTGGGTGGGATTAAGCATAGCCATTACAGCGGGTGCAATAACACTCGGCTATTGGTACTGGTTATTACCTATGATCGCTGGGTTTATGTTTGTTGGGCCACTGGTGGCGGTAGGCTCCTATGGCATTAGTCTTGCTCTTGAGCGGGGAAGGGTTCCTAACCTTGGCGATGCCTTCGGCAGTTGGCGTCCGCACGCAGGCCAGTTGGCGATGATGGGCGTGATGATGATGATTTTCTTCCTCGCCTGGATTCGTCTTGCAACGCTGCTGTTCGCGTTGTTCTTTGGCTTTGAAGTACCTAGTCCAGCAACCCTTTACACATCACTCCTTACCACGCCTGAAGGCTTGGGCATGATTGCAGTAGGTTCAGTGGCAGGCGGTATTCTCGCTTTCGGTGCGTTTGCGATTAGCTCAGTGGCTATCCCAACGCTAATGGATCAAGATCTTACTTTTATGGAGGGTATCGAAGCTAGCGTGCGCTGTGTTGCCAAAAACTTCCGTCCGATGCTGTTGTGGGCTGCTATTTTGACAGGCTGCGTCTTGATTGGTGTGCTTACGTTTTACATTGGCTTGGCACTCATTTTACCCGTTTTAGGCCATGCAACATGGCATGCTTATGAAGAATTGGTGCGCTTTGAACCAGTCGAAAAGCTTGAGACCTAACGGTCAGAAAGTCTTGAAATGTTGAGCCTCAAACGCGTTGCTAAGTAAAAACATACTTAACCTGACTATGTGAAAGAGATAGCGTAACCTTTGCGCTATCTCTTTTTTATCCAGAGTCCTGCCTGTCTTGATAGTTGACAGAAACGGGCCTGTTTTCAAGATATTGTGTCGTGAGGTAAGCGTTGTGAAAGCGTTTTTACTGGGAGGGATTATGCTGTTGCTCAGCATTCCCGTGACGGGTCATATGCGGACAGAGGCCTCCCTCGATATGCCCGAAGGGCCTGTTATTCTCACAGTCAACGGTGACATAACACATTTCAACGCAGCCCAGGGCGCACTCTTTGATCGTGATATGTTACAAGCTTTGCCACAGCACTCCTTTGAAACGGGCACGCCGTGGACTGAGGGCAGTAGTACTTATAGCGGACCGCTGATGCGCACATTACTAGAGCATGTTGGGTTGTCTGGTTCTGAAAATAGCTCTGGAAATAGTTCTGGAAATAGTTCTGGAAATAGCGTTTACGTCTCCGCTTTAAACGGGTTCGAAGCGGAAATACCGATCAGTGATTTTTATAAGTATGATGTGATCCTAGCATTAGAGCGGGACGGGCAAAGCATTCCCATCCGTGAGTACGGCCCTTTGTGGGTACTTTATCCTTTCAGCCAAGATGAGGCTCTTTTAAGTGAAAAAATGCGTTTTAGAGCTGTTTGGCAAGTTATGCAGATAAATGTCCGTTAGTCAGTCTATTTCTCGGGCTCCCCGCCTGCTGCGTTATCCGCGTCGCTTTAAAGTGGTTGCTATGATTACCGTCCTGCTGTTCGCGGCAGCTCTGGTAGTGGCAGCCTTAGCGGCTTGGCGACAGGATAATTTGACACAAAGTTTGAGAGAAGATACGGCCTGGGTGGTATATAAGCTTGATCGCGATGCGATTCAGCTATTCAACCACTTACTTGCGGTCACCCGTGGTCCGATTTCACCTTCCGATCAGGACAATTTAAACCTGCACTTCGAACTACTCTATAGTCGAATGACGCTGTTGCAAGAGGGCGAAGTGAGCCTGCTGTTAGATAATATCAGTATGGCAAAAGCGTTATTAGTTCAAATTCAGCAGCAGCTAGATACGCTAGATCCCATGTTTGAACCTCATGCATCTTTACCTCAGTTGCCGATTGCTGAGCTAGAGGAAGAGCTGTTGGTACTAACTCGACTGACAGAGCGATTTGTTATTGCTATTAATGGTTATCTAGCAGAGTCTGCTACTGAAGAGCGCGTGCTATTAAATATTTTATACAAGCTTTTAATGTCGCTATTGGTGGGAATGAGTTTCGCTGTATTGCTGGTAATTGTGTTTCTGGTGCGTGAAATGCGAGAAAGCGCCGCTGCTCGGCGTGAGCAGGAGCAACTGAGTCGTCAACTTGAAGTCACTGCCACACAGGCGCAAGCTGCTAATCACGCTAAATCTGACTTTTTAGCCATGGTTAGCCATGAAATTCGCACGCCGCTCAACGGTGTTATTGGTATGAGTGAGTTGCTGCGTGAACCATCTAGCCTTGCGCAAGTAGAAGACTATGCTCGTACGATTCATGACAGCGCTAACCAGTTGCTAGCGATGATCAATGAGATTCTTGATTTTTCAAAGATTGAAGCGGGGCACCTAACGCTTGAAACTGCGCCCACCGCCCTTAAACCACTAGTCGACAGCGTTATATCGCTTTTTGAGCCTCGCGCTAAGGAAAAAGGCCTGCAGTTAACGTTATATGTTGATCCTCTCGTCCCGGCATGGGTAATGATCGATGCCAGCCGATTGCGCCAGATTTTGCTTAACCTCATCACAAACGCTATTAAGTTTACTGACCATGGTAAAGTTAATATACGTATTTATTCCACGGTAAATAGCCTGTTATTTGAAGTTTGTGATACCGGTTGTGGCTTAAATGAGGAGCAACAGGCGTCACTGTTTGAGCCATTTCAACAAGCGGATGAGTCAGTTGCTCGTCGGTTTGGCGGTACTGGGTTAGGTTTGGCGATTTGTAAACGCTTAAGCGAAGCCATGCAAGGACGACTAGGGGTTCGTAGCACTCCTGGGCAGGGCAGCATATTTTGGTGCGAGTTGCCCCTTATAGAAGCCAGCCCAGTCACCGCTCCATTGCCGCCCGAACCAACGCAGGATTTTACAGGCACATCCTTACTACTTGTGGAAGACAATGCCGTCAATCGTAAAGTTGCCATTGGGCTACTGTCGCGCCTTGGATGTGATGTCGTCTGTGCTGAGAATGGCCAAGATGCTCTGGACATGGTGCAGGCTCAGCAGGTGCACCTTATCTTTATGGATATCCAGCTACCGGATATCGATGGCATCACCGTGACCAAAAGGCTTCGCTCTCAAGGTGGCTGGCTGGCTAACGTGCCGATTGTGGCCATGACGGCTGGCGGCGTGGAAGATGTTCGCCAACGCTGCCTAGCAGCGGGAATGAACGATTACATTACCAAACCGTTATCCTTACTTGCCCTTAGCCATGTGCTGTCACTGCAGCTGTTTACGGCTTCGCGCCCAGACGCCTTATCGGCGTTGCCTTTAGATCAGGAGCAGCAAGAGTTACAGCCACTCCTTAACCGTGCAACACTAGAGTCCCTGGTTATGTCATTGGGAGCTGAAAGTGTTGAACAGGTCATCATGCTTTATTACCAGCAAGTGAGTGATTACTCTGCACAGTTGGCTGCTTACCTAAGCAACGCGGAATTTCTGACAACGGAGCAAGCCAAGCAAGTGGCGCGCTTAGCACATCAGCTGCGCGGCGAATCGCTCGGTGTTGGGGCAGAGCGTTTGGCCGCTGAGGCTAAACGGCTCGAAATAATCGCCAGTAACAGTGCGTCTTCACCGCAAGATTTTACTGAAACCATGAGTCTGTTGAGGCAAACCGCTTCGCGAACTCATGCAGCGTTGGAGAAATGGCGCCGTGACGATAGCACCGAAGAATAGCGGTATTCAGATCGCTGCCAGCAACCAGCTTAATCCCTTCCAAGCCGCCGATGAACTGGCTCAGCAGCTAGGCCATGAGCACTTAGGTTTTGTGCTGTTTTTTTGCAGTGCAGAGTATCCGTTAGAGGAACTAGCAACTGCCCTTGGTGGTGCGTTTGATAAGGTGCCGATGAGTGGTTGCACGACGGCTGGCGAGATTACACCGCAAGGCTATGACCGAGGTTCTGTGGTTGCGATAGGTTTTGATAGTCGCGTGTTTGCAATTGAAACCTCACTGGTAGACGACCTTGAACACTTTGACCTTAGCCGCGCACAACCGCTCGTCGATACCTTGCTGGAGCGTTGTCGACAGCAGGCGGTTGCACCGGTGAACGAGCATAGCTTTGCCCTCACGTTACTAGATGGTTTGTCCAGCCGTGAAGAACAGGTATTAGCAACCTTAGATGCTGCTCTTGGCCGTATTCCCAGCTTTGGCGGCTCGGCCGGTGATGATAATCACCTTACCCATACCCATGTTTATGCGAATGGGCATTTTCATACCCGCGCCGCCGTGGTGGTAATGCTTAACACGCGGCTCCCGTTTGAGGTGTTTTCTACCCATCATCTTGAGCCGCTTGCCCATAAATTGGTGGTAACAGAGGCTGACCGGGAGCAGCGTCGAGTGCTAGAGCTTAACGGGTTACCTGCTGCTGACGTGTATGCAGCGTTAGTCGGCTGTTCTGTTGATGCGCTATCGCCATCCATTTTTGCCCAGCACCCGCTGGCAGTTTATATCGGCGGCCAACACTATATTCGTTCAATACAACGCGTGAATGAAGATGCTAGCCTAACGTTTTACTGTGCGGTAGAAACGGGCATTGTGCTCACCGCGATGCGGCCTGCGCCGTTACTCTTAGATCTAGAGGTGATGCTACAGCGCGTTCAACAACGCCTGGGTGCAACACCTTCGATTATAGGCTGTGATTGTTTCTTAAGGCGTATGGCGCTTGAGTCTTTGCAACAGCTGGATCAGGCGTCAGCGCTGCTTCGTCAGGCACGAGTAGTGGGGTTTAATACCTACGGCGAACATCATCATGGCATGCACGTAAATCAAACCTTTACGGGGGTGGCTTTTGGCGCTCTTCCAACTAGCGGCGGATAGCGATACTGCGGCGGATAATGCCACCCTGCGCGAGGAAAACCGCCGTTTGCGTAAGGTTTGCCAGGCGCTGATGGAGCGTGTGGAGTCCGGAGCAAGCCCTAACAGCGCCCCTTATGCAGCGTTTGAGCGCTCGGTGCTGCTGGCAGAGCAAGTACGCGAACGCACCGACGCACTTCATCGCACATTAGATGAACTTAGCCAAGTAAATGCACGACTTCTGGCGGCGAATGCCGAAGCAGAGGCGGCCAATCTTTCCAAAACGAAATTTTTAGCGGCGGTTAGTCATGACCTACTTCAGCCGTTAAACTCCGCACGGTTATTCGCCAGTGCCTTAGAAACGCATGCGCTTCCCGAGGCCTCCCAGGCTTTAGTAGGGCACATAGGGCGTTCGTTAAAAGATGTCGAAGGGCTTTTAGGTACATTGGTGGATATTTCCCGCCTGGATGCTGGCGTACTTCACGCGGATAAAGCACCGTTTGCGGTAAGCACACTGCTAGATGCCTTGGCCGAAGAGTATCGGCAAGTGGCCGCCGTACGTGGGCTGACGCTTCACTATGTGCCGTCGAGTGTGGTGGTCGAATCTGATCTAGCGCTGCTGGCGCGTGTCGTGCGCAACTTCCTCAGCAATGCTGTGCGCTATACCGAACATGGTCACTTACTGCTTGGCTGTCGACGACGCGCCAACGGTCTTGAAATTATGGTGGGCGATACTGGGCCGGGGATACCAGAGCCACAGCGTAAGGCGATTTTTCTAGAATTTCGCCGCGCCAACCAGTCCCAAAGTGGCCACAGCCGAGGGCTTGGATTAGGACTGGCAATCGTCGATCGTATCAGCACTATGTTAGAGCACCCGGTGTCGCTTACTTCACAGCTTGGGCGTGGCTCGCTGTTTTCTGTGCTGGTCCCTTTCTCTGTGCCAGTACCTAATGCAGCCCCAAGCGCAGGCGCATCGCCCGTTGCGTATGCACCAAAAGCGTTGTCTGGGTCTGATCGTTGGCAGCACGATCCGCTACAAGGCTGTGTCATATGGGTGATTGATGATGATCCCGCGATTATAGAAGGGATGCAGGCGTTGCTGGGCAGTTGGGGGTGTCGGGTGAGGGCAGCCGCTACGGTGAGTGCGCTGGAAGCAGCGAGTGACGGTGAGCGCCCGGCCGTACTGTTGGTGGATTATCACCTGGGTGACCACCGTGAAAATGGGATTGATCTGGCGGCAAGATTGCGTCGACGCTATCCAGGGTTAGCCACTGTGGTCATCACTGCCAACCATGAGGCAGCCTTGAAACGGGCCACCCGGGAAGCGGGTATGCACTGTTTGTTAAAACCGCTTAAGCCTCTTCGCTTAAAGATGCTACTGGGAACGCTCTTAGAGACTTCTGCTTAACGGGAAGTCGGCGGCTAGGTGGAGGAGGTTCGTTTGGCAAGATAAGCGCCTAGCTCCTCTTCACCTGCGATGACGATAGCATGCACTCTACTTGTTGCACCTAGCTTGCGTAAAATAGCCGAGACATGCGTTTTAACGGTAGTTTCAGCGATAAACAGTTCTCGTGCGATCTGTTTATTGGACATCCCCTGAGCCATGCAACCCAATACATCTAACTGCTTGTCGGTTAAGCGTATTAGCCGTTCGCGGGACACCTCCGACGAAGGCGTCAATGCTGATGACTCCATGCGTGGGGGCGGCTGGCGCATAATATCTGCAGGCAGATAAAGTTGCCCCTGAAGAATTTGGCTGAGTGCTGCTAACAGCTGCTCTCGGGGGGTTGATTTCGGAATATAGCCCACGGCACCTTGGGTAATGGCATCTAACACCAACTGGCGCTCCTGATGTGCCGAGACAATGGCGACGGGAAGCCATGGAAATCTTTCTCGAAGTATTGTCAGACCCTCTAGCCCATCGGCATCGGGCAGGCTTAAATCGAGCAACAGCAGATCAAGCTCATCGTGGGTGCCTATCGTGTGAATAGCCGCCGCCAAACTGTCCGACTCCAGCAGTTGAGTATCTGTTAAACCAGCGCTAATCACCGCGTGTAATGCTTCGCGAAACAGCGGATGGTCATCTGCCACTAGCAACGAGTACATGGCGTCTCCTACCAAGGGATGAGGGTGCGTCCTGCCATCGGGCTATATCGTAAATGGCGTGTGTGGCTAACACTGGGTAGGCACCTTATTTAATAATCATAATACTCAGGAGCTTTACCATGATCTACGCCAACCCGGGTGATGCTGGTTCCGTTGTGTCCTTTGAGAAACGCTTTGGCAACTATATCGGCGGTGAGTTTGTTCCCCCGGTCAACGGCCAGTACTTTGATAATATCAGTCCTGTTAACGGCCAAGTATTCTGCGAAATTCCCCGCTCTAGCGCTGAAGACATTGAGAAAGCGCTAGATGCAGCTCACAAAGCAGCGCCTGCCTGGGGTAAAACCTCCGTTCAAGAGCGCAGTAACATCCTACTTAAGATTGCCGACCGCCTCGAGCAAAACCTTGAAATGCTGGCTGTCGCAGAAACGTGGGATAACGGAAAAGCGGTTCGTGAAACCCTGAATGCGGATATTCCGCTGGCTGTTGACCACTTCCGTTACTTTGCTGGCTGCTTGCGTTCACAAGAAGGTACGGCTGCGGATATCGATGCTAACACCGTTGCCTACCATTTCCATGAGCCGCTGGGCGTTGTTGGTCAAATTATTCCCTGGAACTTCCCGATTCTAATGGCTGCTTGGAAACTTGGCCCTGCCCTTGCCGCGGGTAACTGCGTCATACTGAAGCCAGCTGAGCAAACTCCGGCCTCGATATTGAAAGTTATGGAGGTTATTGGCGACCTGCTGCCCCCGGGCGTGCTAAACGTCGTTAATGGATTCGGCGCAGAAGCAGGCCAAGCACTCGCCACCAGCAAGCGTATTGCCAAAATTGCCTTTACCGGTTCGACGCCGGTTGGCTCGCATATTCTTAAATGTGCCGCAGAAAATATTATCCCCTCGACAGTGGAGCTGGGTGGTAAATCACCCAATATCTATTTCGCTGACATCATGAACGCCGAGCCGACGTTTATTGATAAAGCCGTCGAAGGCTTAGTGCTGGCCTTCTTCAACCAAGGCGAAGTATGTACCTGTCCTTCTCGTGCGTTGATTCAAGAGAGCATGTACGACGAGTTTATGGCCAAGGTGGTTGAGCGGACTAAAACAATCAAGCGCGGCAACCCGCTGGATACCGACGTGCAGGTTGGTGCTCAAGCCTCCCAAGAGCAGTTCGATAAAATCATGTCGTACATGGACATCGCGCGCGACGAAGGCGCCGAGTTCCTTGCTGGCGGTGATAAAGAGAGCCTGGATGACAGCATCAATGGCGGCTACTACATCCAGCCGACACTGCTCAAAGGCAACAACAAGATGCGCGTCTTCCAGGAAGAGATTTTTGGACCTGTGGTCGCGGTGACCACCTTCAAAGATGAAGAAGAAGCGCTCGCCATTGCCAACGATACCGAGTTCGGCCTGGGTGCCGGTGTATGGAGTCGTGACATCAACGTCGCCTTCCGTATGGGGCGTGGCATTCAAGCAGGTCGCGTATGGACCAACTGCTATCACCAGTACCCTGCCCATGCTGCGTTCGGCGGTTATAAGAAATCAGGCGTAGGTCGCGAAAACCATAAAGTAGCGCTTGAGCACTATCAGCAAACTAAGAACCTGCTAGTGAGTTACGATATTAACCCGCTAGGTTTCTTCTAATACGCTATTCTGCAGTGATACCGCCCGGCTATTGCCGGGCGTTTTGCTACTCCCCTGACGCTTACTGTAACGATAAGAGCAACCACAAGTTGCCACATCGACAACCATCAGGAGTTGCATCATGGATAACACAATGCGAGCGGCAGTCGTACGTGAGTTCGGTCAGCCACTAGCGATAGAAGAAGTAAACGTGCCTCGTCCCAAGCGGGGAGAGGTGCTGATGAAGGTGGCGGCCTCTGGCGTTTGCCACACCGATTTACATGCAGCACACGGCGATTGGCCGGTAAAACCCTCGCCACCGTTTATTCCAGGGCACGAAGGCGTTGGGCATATTGTGGCGGTGGGTGACGGCGTTACCCATGTCAAAGAGGGCGATCGTATCGGCGTGCCCTGGCTGTACTCAGCCTGTGGTTACTGTGAACACTGTTTAGGCGGCTGGGAAACCCTGTGTGAATCCCAGCAAAATACCGGTTACTCGGTCAATGGCGGGTTTGCCGACTATACCTTGGCGGATGCGGGCTATGTAGGGCGTCTGCCGGACGCCGTTGATTTCATCGAAATAGCCCCGGTTCTGTGTGCGGGAGTGACGGTTTATAAAGGCTTGAAAATGACCGATACCCGCCCCGGCCAGTGGGTGGTTATTTCAGGCGTCGGCGGCTTGGGGCATATGGCAGTGCAGTACGCGAAAGCGATGGGGCTGAACGTCGCGGCTGTTGATATTGACGACGGTAAATTAGCCCTAGCCGAACGGTTAGGTGCCACAGTGACGGTTAACGCGATGAAAACCGACCCTGCGGCGTATCTGAAGAAAACCATTGGTGGTGCCCATGGGGCACTGGTCACAGCGGTATCGCCGAAGGCGTTTGATCAAGCGCAAAACATGCTGCGCCGTGGTGGCACTCTGGTGCTCAATGGCTTGCCGCCGGGTGACTTCCCACTGCCGATTTTCAGCACGGTGCTTAACGGTATTACCATTCGTGGCTCTATCGTGGGGACGCGCAGTGACCTTCAAGAAGCGCTGGATTTCGCCGCCGAAGGCAAAGTCAAAGCGACTGTGGTGACCGACACGCTAGACAATATCAACGATGTCTTCCAACGTATGATCGACGGCAAGATAGAAGGCCGTATTGTGCTGGATATGGCGAGCTGAACGAGCAAGTGGGGGAGACGATAGCTCCCCCCTTTTATTCCCTGCCGTCTATTCAATACCCACTGAATCTTTCTTTTCTAACCAGCGTTGTGCCATACGCTCGGCGTGGGCAAGATTGCTCACGACCGCTAATTTGCCCACTTCACGCTTAATGCCCGCGCGTTTAATTTTGAGTGCCAGGCGCGGCTGCAGCCCAACAAACATCACTCCTACGCCTTGTTCGCTCAGCTCACGGCGCAACGTATCTAACGCCACCATGGCCGTGGTATCCAGACTGGGAACTTCGCGCATATCCAGAACGATAATTCGTACGCTGTGATCAATCACTCGTAGCGTGGCAATCGCCTTTTCAGCGGCACCGAAAAATAGTGGGCCGTGAATTTTGTAAAGGGCGACTTCCGGTGGGAAGTGCGCGTCTTTATCGGGTGTGTCTAAGCGTTGAGTGTGGGTCAACTGTGCCATGCGGCGAATAAACAACGCGGCGGCCAAGCCAATACCGACAGCCACCGCAATCACCATGTCAAAAAGTACCGTTAGCCCAAAGCAGATCACCAGCACCCACACATCGCTAGCGGGGGCACTTTTCAGTGTATGCACAAAGTGTCGTGCCTCGCTCATATTCCAGGCGATGATAAATAGTAGCGCAGCCAGGGCCGCCATAGGCACATGTCCCAGAACGCCTGCCAGCGCGACTACCGCGAGTAGCACTACCAGCGAATGAACTACTGCGGCGATAGGTGAGAAGGCGCCGCTTTTGATGTTGGTCGCCGTGCGGGCAAGCGCTGCTGTGGCGGTAATGCCGCCAAAGAAGGGCACGATTAAGTTGCCCAGCCCCTGACCAATCAGTTCAGCATTAGGATCATGTCGAGTGCGGGTTAGGCCATCTGCCACGACGGCGCAGAGCAGTGATTCAATGGCCGCCAGTAACGCGATGGCTAGCGCTGGGCCAAGCAGCGCTTGAATTAGCGCGAAGTTAATCTCAAGCGGTGCGCCGTCAGCGCCAGGAAAGTGCCAGGGTGCAGCCACGCTAGGTGCAAAGGGTGGAATGCCGCTACCGCTTTCACCTTGGAACTCCCAGCTAAACCGTGAGGCGATCGTGTCGACCTCAACGCCACTCATTACTAGTAGTGCGGCAGCTAGGGTACCTACCGCCAAGCCAACTAGTGGCGCAGGTATCGGGGTATTCAATCTGGGCCAGATTAACAGCGTTGCCAAGGTAACAACTCCCACGCTGATTTCTGCGGGGGAAAGAGTGGGTAGCGCTTGGCCAATCAGCACTAGGTTATGCAGGGTGCTATCGCCTAGCTCTACTCCGGCCAAGCCAAGAAAGTCAGGTAGTTGTAGGAGCGCAATGACTACCCCGATGCCCGCCGTAAAGCCGAGGATAACCGGGTAGGGCACGTACTGAATCAGGCTGCCTAAGCGAGAAAGCCCCAGTGCGACCAAAATAGCGCCCGCCATCAGTGTGGCGATCAGCAGTCCGCCCAGGCCATGGTTGGCGACAATAGGAAATAGAATTACCACAAAGGCGGCAGTGGGGCCGGAAATGTTAAAACGCGAGCCACCCGTCAAAGCGATCACTGCACCCGCGACAATCGCAGTATAAAGCCCGTGTTGGGGTGGCACGCCAGTGGCAATCGCCAACGCCATAGAAAGTGGGACGGCTACCACACCAATCGTCAGCCCCGCCATGACATCACGCTTCAATTTGGCAAGCGTGTACCCCTCGCGCCAAGCGCTGAGTAGTGCACTGCCCGGCACTGGAAAGGCGTACCCCGAAGGTCGATGAGCGCGGGCCATCAGGCAAGTCTCCTAATAAAGTTGAAAAACAAGCAAGTGGGAAAACAAGGTTTTACGTTACGCCTGCTCAGTGATTCTCACAATATGGCGTTAGTTGTGAGAAGCGTCATCAGGGCGTTTTTCGGGCATAAAAAAACCCCAGCACGTAGGCTGGGATTTCTCTTTTCACTTGAAGACTGACGCCGTTACATCTGGGAGTCTTCCGGCGGTTCGCCGATGGTGCCTGGCATTGCCTGCACATGGCCCATCTGTTGGCCTGCCAGAGTAAGGAAGTGTAGGTGGCGTTCGTACTCTGCCACGAGATCACCAATCACTTGACCACGGGTATAGCCGTTCAGGTCTTTATCTTGACCGCCTTCAGCTAAGTACACGTCCAAACGGACATAGAAGTCGTCATCCGCAGGTATAAAGCTGGGGGTACGCATACGGTGCGGACATACCTGGTAGACAAAACTAGTGGCATCGCCCAGGTCAACCTGCAGCGTCAGATTGGGAAGCGACTCGCCATCAAGATGCTCTTCGGTAACGTTGGCGGTTTGGCCGCGGCTTTCAAGTTCTTGGGCAAATTGCGTCATCGCTGGGCGAATAGAGTGCTGAATGGTTGCTGCGGCACCCGCACGGTTAGAGGTATCCAGCGCACGATCCAAACGCTCGCGCCAGTCGCCGCCGGGTGCGCCACCGGCAATCATGCGACGTGCGTCGGCCTTGCTGCCTTCCAGTTTCAGGGCTTTATACATTCCCACCATGACTGCGAAAATCACCAATGAGAAAGGCAGGGCGGTAATCACCACGGCACTTTGCAGAGCGTTTAAGCCGCCAGCCATTAACAGGGCGATGGTGATCAAGCCAATCACTGCCGACCAGAAAATACGCAGACGGATCGGAGCATCGTGGTTAACGTCACTCAAAATAGAAGTGAAGTTGGCCAGTACCAGCGCACCGGAGTCCGCAGAGGTAATAAAGAACACAATCCCTAGTACCGTTACTACGGCTGCAGTAAGGCCTGCGTAAGGGTAGTACTCAAGCAGTGTATAAAGCGTGGTTTGCGGAGTGTTGAGTGCCTGCTCACCCAGCTCGACCACACCTTGGTTGGCCACCAGCTCAATGCCGCTGTTACCGAACACCGACATCCAGACCATCATAAAGGCCAGCGGAATAAACAACGCTCCAGCGACAAATTCGCGGATAGTACGGCCACGTGAAATACGTGCCAAGAAAAGGCCGACAAACGGTGTCCAGGCAATCCACCAGCCCCAGAAGAAGATCGTCCACCACATTTTCCACTCTTGGGCGCCTTCATCGGCAAACGCGTAGGTATCAAAACTAGCACCCACAAACCCAGAAAGGTAGTCACCGGCGTTATTGACCACTTTATCCAGTAGGACCAGGGTGTCGCCTGAAAAGAGTACAAATAGCATCAGGGCTAGCGCGAGCAGCATGTTGAACTCAGAAAGGCGGCGAATGCCTTTCTCGACGCCAGTCACCACGGAAATGGTTGCCAATACCACGACCAGGACAATCAAAATCACCTGCACGGTGAGGGTTTCAGGCACGCCGAACATATAGGTAAGGCCGTAATTGAGCTGCATTACCCCAATACCCAGACTAGTGGCGATACCGAACACGGTGGAGATTACGGCGGTGATGTCCACTGCGTTACCAATCGGACCGTGGATACGCTTGCCCAAAATTGGGTAGAGCGCGCTACGAATCGCCAGTGGCAAGCGATGGCGGTAACTAAAGTAGGCCAGCGCCATACCCATCAGCACGTACAGCCCCCAGCCGGAAAGCCCCCAGTGCAGATAGGTTTGAACGACGGCCTGACGCATGGCCTCTTGGCTTTCAGGCGCTAGATCAGGGGGTGCCAGATAGTGGGCGACCGGTTCAGCAACGCTGAAAAACAGCAGGTCAATACCGATACCTGCGGCAAACAGCATAGCTGACCACGATAGCAGCGAAAACTCAGGCCGTGAGTGATCTGGGCCAAGGCGAATGCTGCCAAAGCGCGACATACCAATAATCACCACAAATACCAGATAAGCCACAATCGCCAGCATGTAGTACCAGCCGAATGTTTTACTTACCCAGGCAAGCCCTGCATCGAAGAAAGCGCCGGCCTGTTCGGTGAACAGCATGGTAAGAACCAAGAAAATAAGAATGCCCGCCACACTCCCGTGGAAAACCACGGGATTGAGGCGGTCGCGTGAGGGGAGGTTTGGGTTGTCTTTCGCCATGGAGGCGGACTCCTGTTGTTAAGACAAGAATTAAAAATAGCGTTATTTTTGAATGAACGTTCAAATAAAATACGCGGTTTAAGTACTCACTTCAAGTCGACGGGAAGCTTTCAGACCCTCGGATAAAGCGCTTTTCAGGAGTATAGAAACAAAAATGCCCGGCTAGGCCGGGCGTTAGAACAGGGTTTGACGTTTAATAAACGCTTACTCTGCCGCACTTTCCTCTGCAGGTTCGCTGTGGTGTCCACGACGCTCATGATCACGCTTGCCATGAGCTCTTTCACCCTGGCGATGCTCGCCATGTTTCTCAGCATGCATCTCGCGCATGGCATCGCGCAGCGCTTGTTGCTCTTCTTCGGTTAGGATCTCAGCCACCTGGGACTGGTGCTCTTCGCGTAGCGACAGCATGGCATCTCGGTGTTCAGCGTGTGCTTCGTTTAAGGCAGTTTGCTGCTCTTCACTTAAACCGGCGCGTTGATAAGCTTCTTGGCGGTACTCTTCCATGCGTTCCTGCATTGCTTCGCGGTCAATACCTGTACTGTTGTGGTGGCCGGCATTGGCACTGAAGGCTAAAGGCATAAGGGCAACGGCAAGTAGTGCAGGAGCAAATAGTTGGCGAAGTGACATGTTCATAACAGACCTCGAAACGTTTTAAAAAGTGGCAGTTTATCGATGTCAGTATCTAGGGGCTTGGTGTAAAACGCTTGCACAAAGTGTGCAACAACCGTGACCTTATTTTAGCTTACACGGTCACAATCACTTGGGTGGGGCTCACTGGATTTAACAACTGGACTTAAAAGAACTGGATTTAAGACCTGGATTTAAGACCTGGATTTAAGACCTGTGATTAAAAACTGTATTGAGGGGGCGTATTGAGGAATTTCACATGCTGGATTTACGTATTATGCGTCGATACCTGGGCGTAAGCGCGCTGACTCTCTTGATGAGTGGCTGCGGTGCAACGCATCAAGCCAGCCAGGGCCTACCTGCCATTGAGCAGGGGATGCTGAACACTCCGCAGACCTTTACTCGACTACCCGCCCAACGTTATACACCAGATGATTGGGCGCAAACATTGAGCGCCCAGGTACTATTGCCGAACGCATCAGACGCAGAGCGTCGACCAGCTGCACTCATTGTGCATGGCGGTGGCTGGCGCAACCGTGGACCTGACGACATGGAGGCGATTGCGGAGCAGTTAGCAGAGCAGGGATATGTGACAGTGAATATTGAGCACCGCTTTGCTCCCGAGTACCGATTCCCTGAACAGCTACATGATTTGCAACAGGCGATGAGCTGGATTCACAGTAACGCTGAGCGTTGGCAAGTGGATACTGACCGTATCGTGGGCGTTGGCTTTTCTTCTGGCGCACATTTGATAAGCCTGCTTGCCTTGGCTGACGATGAAGGCCCGCTTGGCGATCCTTATGGTGGCGAGCACACAAAGCTAGCAGCGGTGTTGGTCGGCGGTCTACCCAGTGACCTGTTGAAGTTTGATGACGGCCGTTTGGTGGTCGACTTTATTGGCGGCACCCGCGCCGAAAAAACAGAGGCCTATGCACTGGCTTCACCTGCGCGGCAAATCACTCCTCAGGCGCCACCGTTTTTTCTGTTTCATGGCAGTTGGGATCAACTAGTGCCCGTTGATCACGCAACTGACTTCTATCAAGCACTCCAGGCCCAGGGCACTGAAAGCGAGCTTTACTTACAGCGTGGCTATGGGCATTTTGCCAGCTTTCTGCTGCGTGGGAGCGCTATTGACGCGGGAATCGCCTTTTTAAACCGCCAAGTTCAGCCACCGATAGTAGAGAGCAAATAGACGGGTTTAGCCCTCAGGCTGATATTTATATCCAACCCCGTAAACGGAGCGAATAATCTCTAGCTCGGGTAGTGCTTCATGGATTTTTTTGCGTAGCTTCTTAATGTGGCTGTCCACGGTACGCTCGGAGACAATGCGGTTATCCCTATACATGTGATCCATTAGCTGCTCGCGACTGAAGATACGTCCTGGGGACTGCATCATGACGCGCAATAGTTGGAATTCTACGGCAGTGAGGCCAAGGTCGTGCCCATTAGCAAGCGCCTGCCAGCCCTCTTCATCGAGTGTCACTGGTGCTTGTGGGGTGGTGTCGGAGGCGTCATCGACTTGCGCCGCGGCTTGGCTGCGGCGTAATACGGCTTTTACGCGGGCAACCACTTCGCGGGGGCTAAAGGGTTTGCAAACATAGTCGTCTGCCCCTAGCTCCAAGCCCAGTAAACGATCAACTTCCTCGACTTTCGCGGTCACCATAATAATGGGTAAGTTGGGCCAGTGTTGACGGATTTCTCGACACAGCGTTAGTCCATCTTTACCAGGAAGCATCACATCTAGCAGTACTAATGCAGGGACGTGCTGGGTTAGCCAGGGCATAACGTCGTTGCCGTTGGCAATTATTGTCGGAGCAAAATTATTGTTTTCCAGATAGTCCGCCATTAAGCGGGCAATTTTAGGCTCGTCTTCAACAATGAGCAGTGAGGCGTCTTGGGGTGAAATATTCTCAGACATAGTCAGCTCGCTTAGATTAAGAGGCAATAAATAGCGGAAAGCGCAGCGTCCATTTCAGGCCGCCTAACTCAGAAGCACCAGGCGAAAGTGTTCCGCCATGGGCATTGACTAACGCGCTAGCAATAGAGAGCCCCAGCCCGCTGCCGCCACTTGCGCGGTTACGTGAGCCTTCCACGCGGTATAGGCGTTCAGTTAAGCGTGAAAGCTCGCTTTCAGGCACGCCTGGGGAACTGTCTTCCCAAGTAATCACAGCATGGCTAGCTTCGCAGGTTAATGAAACCCGTAACTCTCCTGGTGGTTGTGTATAGGCGCAGCTGTTATCCAGCAGGTTATTCCAGAGCTGGCGTAAGCGTTGGGCATCCCCTTGTATCATGATATCGGGGGTAAGCTGGCTTGACAGGGTCAGGCCGCTCTCTTCTAGCCAGCGGTCGGCATCGGATAAACGGCCTTTCAAGCTTTCGCTAAGGTTCATCGGCGCTAGCTGAATATCTAATGCGCCTGCATCACTTTGCGAAAGCAGCCTCAAGTCAGTGACTAACCGTTCCAGTTGAGCCACTTCTTGAGCCAGTGAGCTAAGATTTTCCTGGTTTAGCGGACGAATCCCATCCTGCATCGCTTCGATTTCACCGCGGAGCACTGCCAACGGGGTACGTAGCTCGTGCGCTGTGTCTGATACCCATCGTGCTCTGGCGTCACGGCTAGCTTCTAAGGTGGCCGCCAGGACGTTGAAATCGCGTGCCAAACTGGAAAGTTCATCTCGGCCGCGTTCTGGTAACCGAGTGTGATAATCACCTTCGGTTAAGCGCAATGTTGCGCCCGCCAATGCTCGGGTGCGTCGGCCTAGCCACCAGGAAAGCCCCCCTGCCAGTAACAGCGATGCTAATCCAAGAGAAACAACAATAAGCACCAAATTGCGCTGCTGGCGCTCTAGAAAGCGACTTTCCATGCGCTCCATCATATCTTGCGGAGGACGAAACCCCAGTTCTCCAATCGCTTCATTGTTTCCACTTGAGGTCACGTCGCTATACAGGGTGAGCCACCGCCAACCGTTTGAGCCGCGTGCGCTCTCAACAGGCGGGACGACGAAGCGGCCATCGCTATTGCGTAAAGCGAAGTCCTGAGCTTCGCCCAAGGGGGAAGGGCGGTCACGGTGTTCCTGACCAAGCTCAAAGCGCACAATATAGGGCCATCGTGCTGGCGATTGCTCCAACCACTCCCAACTACCCTGGGTTTCCCAGCGAGTAATTAGCCCATCAGCCAGAAGTTTAGCGCGCCGCTCTTGGGCTTGATTTAGATATTCTAAAAAGCCGCGATCGATGCTGTAAGTCACTGCTAGAAACACGCTTGCTGCAATGGCTACGTTGACACTTAAAATAGCCACAAAAAGCTTTAGGCCCAGTCGAGAGGGGCGCCACTGGCGTAGCGAAGCGAGCAATTTCATTAGCTGACTCCCTCATGGCTTGGTTGGGGTGGTTTGCTGAGTCGTTCGCGCAGGTTTTCTAAACCCAGGTAGAGGCAGGGCACAACCAGTAACAAGATAACCGTGGCGAATAGCATTCCAAACCCTAGCGAAATGGCCATGGGTATCATAAAGCGCGCTTGGCGAGAGGTTTCTAGAATCATTGGTGCCAAGCCTAAAAACGTGGTGAGTGTGGTCATCATAATTGGCCGTAGGCGGCGAGTCGCCGCGGCGACGATCGCTTCACGGGCATCCATGCCCTCACGACGCTTACGGTTAGCATAATCAATCAGTACCAGGGCATCGTTAATTACCACGCCCGAAAGTGCCAGCATACCAAGTAGGCTGATAATCGATAGTCCGAACCCCATTAGCATATGGCCTGCGACGGCCCCGACAATACCAAACGGAATAGCGGCCAGTACCAGCAGTGGCTGAAAGTAACTCCGGAAAGGAATGGCCAACAATGCATATAGCGCGGCCAGCATTAGCCACATGGCGTTGCGCAACGTGGCTAAATTGTCGGCGGTATCTTGCTGCCGCCCACCCATGCTCACTTCAAGCCCTGCCCAGGTATTGCTAAGGGTGGGGAAAACAGCCTCTTGCAGCGTGGCTAACACTTGGTTAATCGCTTGATCTCCTTCTGAGTCAGCGGTCACTGTAATGATTCGCCGACCATCGATACGTTGAAGACTGCTAGAGGCTTGGCTTAACGTAATATCTGCAACGCGTGACAACGGGACGCTTAGACCGTCGGGCGTCTGGATCGGCAGCCGATAAAGCTCATTGAGGCTATCGCGATCTTGTTCTGGCAGGCGTACTTCAACGCTGACTTCTCGGCGGCCAATAAATTGTTCTATGGCTGTGGCACCCTGTAGCGGGCCGCGTAGCGCCTGGGCTAGGTCGCTCCCCGTTAGCCCTAACGCGCGCCCTTCGGCAGATAGGCGCATTTCAAGCTGCGGTTTGCCGTCTCCCAGTCCGCTGTCGATATCGGTTAACCCATATTCAGCCAGTTGTTCAGCCAACTGCGCAGCGGCCGCCTCTAACACTTGGGTGTTTGGGTGGGATAAACGCAGGCTCAGCGCTGCACCACTACCGGGGCCTCCGAAGTCTGACTCAAAGCGAACTGATTGCGCGCCGACTAAGTCGCCCGTTAAGTCGCGCCACTCCTGGGCAATTCGAGATGGAGGCCAGGCATCTAAACTTTCTCTGGCGATATCAAGACGTACTTGCAGGCTTTCACCATCCAAACGGCTGCGGGTGCTGCTAAAGCTAAGTGTTGCTTCGCGTTCGCTAAGTTGTTCGGCGGCGTTGAGCAATTGCTGGCTCAGTTCGCGGCTAACGCTAATGTTGCTGCCAATTGGTAGGGTAACGCTGGCTTGAACTTGGTCCGATTCCACTCTGGGCATGAGTGAAAAGCCAAGCCGGCCGCTCATGGCCCAGGCAAGCGCGACACATAGTAAGGCGACGCCTAGGGATACTGTTAGCAGGCGTTGGGTAAGCGCGCGCTGTAAAAACGGTTCAAACTGCTGGTAAGTAAAGTGATGCAAGCCCTTTTGCATACGCAGTCGAACAGCTTCTATAGGGCGCTGCCATACGGGTGTTTTGCGGGGTTTGCTGGCGTGGGCGAGGTGGGCAGGCAGTATAAACAGAGCTTCCACCAGGGAAATAATAAATACCGTGATAACAACCACTGGCACGGTAGCAAAAATAAGCCCTAAAAAGCCGGGTAAAAACAGTAGTGGCAGGAACGCAACAATATTAGACAGAATCGCAAAGGTAAGCGGTGTGGCGATTTCTTGAGCACCTTTCACCGCGGCATCACGAAGGGAATAGCCCTGTTCTCGGTAGCTGTAAATATTCTCACCGACCATAATGGCATCGTCCACGACGATGCCAAGGGCGATAATAAAGGCGAACATCGACATCATATTGAGTGAGACGCCAATCCAAGGCAGAAATAGCATTGCGCCCAAGAAAGCGGTGGGTATGCCCAGCGTTACCCAGAAGGCCAATCGTGCCTCAAGAAACAGTGCCATAAGAATTAGCACCAGTGCCAAGCCCATCCAAGCGTTTTTTAGCAGCAGATTCAGGCGGTCTTCATAGATTTCTGAGCTGTCTCTGGAAACATCCAGGCGTACCCCGTTGGGCAGGTTGGCGCGCAGCCGCTCCAACTCACCATAGACGGCTTGTGAGATACTGGTCGGGGTTTGATCACCAATCTGATAGATATCCACTGATAAGCCCTGCTCGCCGTTGTAGAACTCCTCACGGTCGGTTTCAGCAAACCCTTCTCTTACGCGAGCAATATCACCCAACACAACAGGAGAACCTTGGGCAGTGGTGAGAATAGGGAGCGCGGCAAACTCGTCCGCACTGTTGCGGCGTCCCTGATAGCGAATCAACCACTCGCCTTCGGCGGTAGTGAGCTGGCCACTGGCGAGATCGAGCGCTTCTTCAGCAATTCGGCTGGCAAGCTGTTGATGGTCTAACCCAAAGCGCTCAATGGCTTCTTCATCCAAAAGCACCTGGATTTCACGTTCCCGGTTGCCGGAGAGTTCTGCTCGGGAAATACCGCTAGTAGCCTGTAGTTCTGCGCGTACATCCTCCGCGGCGTCATGGAGGGCGGCTAAGCTAACTGAGCCATATACTTGTAGGCTCACCACGCTGCGAGAACGCCCAGCTAGGGTAAAGCGCGGTGGATCCGCAGCGTTAGGCAAGGTGGTGATGGCATTCACGGCTTGCTGGATATCCTGATAGGCCCGCATCACATCAACACCATCGATCAGCGTGGCGCTGACTACGCCGCTACCTTCGCCAGCGCTGGCGGTTAATTCATCGATGCCTTCCACGTCGGCAATGGCAGCTTCAACTGGTAGCAGCAAACTTTGCTCAACATCTTCCGGCGTGGCACCAGGATAGCTGATGCTAACTTGGATGATTTCCGTTTCAAATTCCGGGAAAACCTCTTTCTTGATGGCCAGGGATGCCATTAAACCGCCGACGATAAATAGCACCATCATCAGGTTAGGGGCAACGCCATGGTCGACCATCCAGGCGAGTGGGCCACGGCGAATCATGGGCTTTCCTCATCACTTGCTGGGGTGTCTCCCCGCTGGCGAATACGGACTTGTTGGCCTTCACGAGGCTGAGCCAAGCCGGCAATAACCACCCGCTGTCCGGGTACTAAACCGCTGCGTATTAGCGCCGTTTCCTGCCCGCGATAGGCCAGGGTGACATGGGTGCTGTGTAGGCGATCTTCATCATCCACCCACCATACCTGCTCGCCGGGACGCAATGCTGCAGAAGGCAAGGCGATGAGCGGCTCCTGGGTTGTGCTATGAAAGGCAACACGCAGCACATCGCCAAGACGCAGCGCAGGGCCATCTTGCTCTAGCGACAGCGGGTCATTCACGGCGATCAAAAGCTGCGCCTGTAAGCCGTTCTCTTCCAGGTTTGGCAGAATAGAAATTAAGTTACCTTCTCTGCTTGCTCCTTCCGGCCAGCCTTGGCTGGTAAGTGTGACGCGGCTGCCCGGCGTTAGCCAACCCAAAATATCCCCTGGCAACGAAGCGCGAACCCAAAACTGTTCGACACCAACCAAACTGAGTACTTCAGTACCCTGGCTTAACAGGGTCCCTGCGCCAACCAAGCGGTCTTGCACCATGGCTCGCCAAGGGGCAGCTAACGTGGCACGCTCAAGATTAAGCGCCGCTTGGTCTCGCACCACGCGTGCTTGCGTTAATTGCGCTTGAGCTTGGCGTAGCTGTGGTTCACGGAGCACCAATGCACGGCGCTCAGCACTGAGTTGGCGGCCAAAAGATTCATACTCACTTCGGGCGCGCTGTTGCTCCGCTTGTTCTAGTGCTAACTGCGCCTGCGCGTTGGCCAACTGCGCTTCGGCATCTTCGAGAACCAGACGTAAATCGGCCTGATCGATATAAGCAACTGGCGCTCCTTGTTCGACGACCTGGCCTGGAAGAACGCCTTCGCCAAAGCGTTCTAGCTGACCAGCCACCCGACTGGCTAACATGGTGGATTTCTCTGCTTCTACTCGACCAAAACCGTTAAGCATAGGCGCTTGCAGGCGCTCTTCAGTCGTCATGATATCCACTAAGGGTGGTGCGGCGGGCGGTGGCGGGCGGCGTTCAACGCGAGGCGGCTGGCTGATAATCCACCAAGCCAAGGTTAAGCCGCCAACGAAAACCAGTAGTGCTGCCAAGGCTCCGAAACCGATACGGCCTTGTTGAGAAGGTGCGTGAAAGTGAGAGGAGGTCATTACCGCGCGGCATCCGTTGGCTGAGGGCGAAAATTCCAGAGAAAATGGCGTATCATGCTAGCATCACCGATACGCAAGCAATGATTAGGTAAGCAATGTGCAAATAGCGTGCAACCCATTAAGCATCGCTGCATCGTGCGGTTTAACCGCTGACGGGCCTCACAATACCTGTCATTATTATTTTGCAAAGCACTAAATTCACTGGTTAATGTGACGTCATGAAAAACACCGCCACTCGCGATAAGTTAATTGAAACCGGTGCCGAGCTGATTGCCCAGCAGGGCTACAATGCGACGGGTATTAATGCCGTCTTAAAAACCTGTGGTGTGCCTAAAGGATCGTTTTACCACTACTTTTCCAGCAAAGAAGATTTTGGGCTGGCGGTGATCGAGCGCTTCGCCAGTCAGTATGATGAACGCTTGGCAACACTGTTTGAAGATGTTTCGTTGCCGCCGTTAGAGCGCATACGGCGTTACTTCGCCACAGGGCGTGAGCATATGTTGGACTGCGACCACACCACTGGCTGCTTGATTGGTAACCTGGGGCAGGAGCTTTCGGGCCAGAGTGACACCTTCCGTGATGCACTTAACTTGGTGTTCCAGCGCTGGGAGAAGCGTTTAGCCGCTTGCCTGAAAGAAGCGCAAAATCAAGATGATATCGATAAAACAATTGTTCCAGAAGCCCTGGCTAGTTTTATATTGTCGGGCTGGGAAGGCGCTATATTGCGCGCTAAAACGCTTAAGTCAGTCGCTCCTATGGAGCACTTTGAGTCGATTTTATTTGCCCATGTGCTGGCGCCATCAGCGTCCTGCGAAGCAAGCCGCTAGTGACGTGCGCGAAAATGGTGCTCTCCGCTAGCCACATCATTACACACGGCTGCCAGCAGCGACTCATCTAGCGACGGGTCGTCCAATGACAGCAGTCCGCACTGAGCCAACGCAGAGCGCAAACTTATCTGTTCATCTAAGCGCTGATAGACCACTCGCACACAACAGGGCATACGCTCACTGTTATCAGCCACCCCCATTTTTAATCCGGTTAAGCGTGTGACTTGGCTTTGGTAGCTGGGAAACAGAATAGTTTGGGTGATTTCATGGCCATTGAGGGTTTCGTGGTCAACCAAAAATAGCCGGTCTGCAAGTTTAACGGCAGTTCCTACGTACCGGTTATGACAGGGCCGCTTTCCCAGAGCGACTTGCATACGTTCGGTACGCTGGTACACCACACCTCCTTCTCTGGCTTCTAAGCACACCAACGTGCGCATCAAATGCCCAGGGCGGGACATTGAGTGGTAAAGCTCGAAGTAGCGACCTAGATAACGCTCCATGCCTTCGCTACCCCGCTGAATCAACGCATTAGGCCAGGGTAGTGTGTTCGGTGAGCTATCTGCGTTGAGCTGTCCGGTTTGCACCAGCGCACGGAAGTCGTGGTGAGGCAGCGCAATATCTTCTGGGGTTACCCCAAAAAAGTGGCAAATACGCTGCAGCGCGGCGTGGCTTGGGTAATAGCGACCGCTGAGGTAGCGGTTGAATTGAGCACGGTTAATGGATAAGCGGCGGCAAACGTCCGCAATAGACGGGTAGTAGCTGCATAGCAGGCGTAAATTGGCCACAAAATCATCATGCATGGGAGCGGTTTCAGCGTTCTCAGTCGGCGACGGTGCGGCTAATGTGACGCTTCGCTCTTCATAGTGCAATAGCCACGTAACAGAGCCGTTGCGTCAATCAGGCCTGATTTTAATTAGAATCTTGCGAGGCCAGATGATGGATACCCGCAGCGCCGCTCCCACATCGGCGAAAGCTTAAATATGAAGCTTCGCTCGGCCTTAACAATGGCTCTTAAAACCGTCTAGACAGTGCTGATAATCAGCGCTGCATTGACGCCACCGAAACCGAATCCGTTGCACAATACATGCTTCGTGACGTGCTTCTGATGAGTCGCCGTGACGAAGGTTAAATCCTGCATATCATCATCGCAGTGCTCAAGATTAATGGTGGGCGGAAGCTGCTGATTATTGACTGCCAATACAGAAAAAATACTCTCAATGCCCCCTGCTGCGCCTAATAGGTGTCCTGTGGCGGCTTTTGTTGCAGAAATAGGGATGGCCGGCAAACGCTCACCGAATACGTTACGCAATGAGGCAACTTCAGCCCGGTCGCCAACGGGCGTCGAGGTGGCGTGGGCATTGATATGATCAATAGCATCCGTGGTAAGGTTCGCCATGCCTAGCGCCGCTTGAATCGCAGCTGCAGCGCCGGCCCCATCCTTCGGGCCTGCCGTCAGGTGGTAGGCATCCGCGCTGGTGCCGTAGCCGCTAATGATCGCTAACGGCGTTGCGCCCCGCGCGACCGCATGCTCAAGCGTTTCGATCACCATAACGCCAGCGCCTTCTCCCATCACAAATCCGTTACGGGCTTTATCAAAGGGCCTGGACGCGCGCTCAGGGTTGTCGGCTTCTGTGGAAACGGCCTTTAGGGCGTTAAAGCTGGCGAGTGAAAGCGGATCAATACACGCCTCGGCGCCGCCGACGAGGGCAACATCAGCTTCTCCGTTGCGTATTATGCGCATACCGTCGCCAATCGCCTGTAGGCCAGCCGCGCAAGCCGTCACCGGGCAACCGAGAGGGCCTTGAAAGCCATAATGAATGGACAGGTTACCAGCAGCCAAATTGGCTAGAAAGGCGGGCACCGTGAAGGGGGAGAGTTTGCGATAGCCGCGCTCAGCAAGGGTTTTTTGAGCTTGTGTAATAGTCGGGAAGCCGCCAATGCCAGAGCCAATAATGGTGGCCGTTCTGCGTTTTTGGGCTTGCTCAACGGGAAACCAGTTGGCCTGTGATAGCGCCTCTTTGGCTGCCGCCAATGCGTAGAGGCTGAACAAGTCCATTTTGCGCTGCTCTTTGGGATCGGCTATCTCATTCAGGTCAATACCGCCGGTGGGGTCTCGGTCAATACTCGGCACCACCCCGGCAATTTTGATCGGGATATGACTTGTGTCAAAGCGGTCAATGGTGCTGATGCCAGACTGGCCGTTAACCAGTCGCTGCCAACTTGTGTTGACGCTGTTGCCTAGCGGGCTGACCATACCCATGCCGGTAATCACGATAGGTGAGTGCATAGTGACTCCTAATTTATTGATAGGGTCACCCTAGCAATGGGCAGTATATGATCAAGATAATATTTAGCTGACGAGGTAGCTATGCCTTATCCCAAGAGCCATAAATCGAAAACCAAAGAGCGCATTTTGGCTTCGGCGACGGAGCTATTCAGTCGCAATGGGTTTCAAAAGGTCTCGATTGGCCAGATCATGAAGCTAGCCAAGATGACGCATGGCGCCTTTTATGCGCATTTTGCTTCAAAAGAGGCCCTATACAATGAGTCTGTTCGCCTGACCATTGATAACAGTCGGGCGGCTAGGCTGGTAAAAGGCCCGCTTTCGTTGCAGCACTTAACCGAGTTAGTCGCTAACTACTGCAATCTCCAAGAGCTGGAAGCTAAGCATAGGCCGGGGCCTGAAGCGGTACTGTTCAATGAAATAGGCAGTGAAAAAGCAGAAATTCGCACTATGTTTGAAGCGTCCTATATGAGTATGAAAAAGATGCTTGAAACGCGCTTGATCGCGCTGAGTAAGCTGAAACAACTTCCCTTTGCCAATGACCGCAAAGCGATTGCTGATAAGTCCCGGGTCATATTGGCCTCTCTGGTAGGGGCCGTCGCGATTGCCAAAAGTTTGCCGGGGGAGGTGGAACGAAAGCAGGTGTTGTTAGCCACACAACGCCAGATTTTACTGATGCTCGGGGTCAGCGAAGCTGAGGTGGAGCGTATGATGCAAGCACAGTAGTTCGGCCATCTACTGAAGAGAGTCTCGATGTGTTGTTGGAGCGTTACCGCTCTTACGCGACGTTGAATGAGTGATTCGGCAGACTGCCCAAGACGAAGCGGGTAAAAAACTGGATAATGGCCGCCATCAGCCTATGGCCCCAAGACCTTCAGCACATTTATCTATCCGGATGCCCGCTCATGGAAATCAAAGTTAACTATCTCGACAACCTCCGCTTAGAGGCCAAGTTCGACGATTTTACGGTTATCTCCGACCAGCCGATTCGCTACAAAGGCGACGGCTCGGCACCTGGGCCGTTTGACTACTTTCTGGCGTCGTCTGCCATGTGTGCGGCCTACTTTGTAAAGGTTTACTGCAACGCCCGCGATATTCCTACCGAAAATATTCGCCTGTCACAGAACAACATCGTCGACCCGGAAGACCGCTATAAGCAGATCTTCAAAATCCAGGTCGAGTTGCCGGAAGATATTTCTGAAAAAGATCGCCAGGGCATTCTGCGTTCCATCGATCGCTGCACGGTTAAGAAGGTGGTTCAAACCGGCCCTGATTTCCAGATCGAGACGGTAGAAAACATCGACGAGGACGCCCAGGCACTGCTGATGGGAGCGCCGGAGGGCAGTGCTACTTATATTCCAGGCAAAGACCTGCCATTAGAACAAACCATCGCCAATATGAGCGCGATGCTGGCTGACCTGGGCATGAAGATCGAGATCGCCTCCTGGCGCAATATCGTGCCCCACGTCTGGTCACTGCATATTCGCGATGCGGCTTCACCGATGTGTTTCACCAATGGCAAAGGGGCTACCAAAGAGAGCGCCCTGTGTTCGGCGCTGGGCGAGTTTATTGAGCGCTTAAGCTGTAACTTTTTCTATAACGATCAGTACTTTGGCGAAGAGATTGCCAACAGCGATTTTGTTCACTATCCCAATGAAAAGTGGTTTCAGCCGGGGCCGAACGATGAGCTCCCCGCTGAAATCCTCGACGAACACTGCCGCGACATTTACAACCCAGAAGGCGAGTTGCGTGGCTCACATCTGATCGATACTAACTCGGGACGTGAAGACCGCGGTATCGTCTCGTTGCCCTTTGTGCGCCAGTCCGACGGCGAAACGGTCTACTTCCCCTCCAATCTGATCGAAAACCTGTTCCTCAGTAACGGTATGAGCGCGGGCAATACCCTGGTAGAAGCCCAGGTGCAGTGCCTGTCGGAAATTTTCGAACGGGCGGTGAAGCGCGAAATCCTCGAACAGGAGTTAGCTCTGCCGGATGTACCGCAGGACGTGCTAGCCAAGTATCCAAGTATCGTAGAAGGCATTAACGCCCTGGAAGCCCAAGGGTTCCCGGTGTTGGTCAAAGATGCCTCCATGGGCGGGCAGTTCCCAGTAATGTGCGTCACCTTAATGAACCCGCGTACCGGCGGCGTATTTGCTTCATTTGGCGCGCACCCGAGCTTTGAAGTGGCGCTGGAGCGCAGCCTAACTGAGCTTCTGCAGGGGCGCAGTTTCGAAGGATTAAACGATCTGCCACTGCCGACGTTTAACTCGCAAACCGTTTCTGAACCCAACAATTTTGTTGAGCACTTTATTGACTCTTTTGGCGTGGTTTCCTGGCGCTTCTTTAGTGCCAAGCCCGATTTTGAATTCAGTGAATGGGATTTCTCTGGCAGCAATGAGGAAGAGGCCGCGACGCTGTTTGGCATTTTTGAGGAGCTGGGCGCTGAAGTGTACATGGCGGTCCACGAAGACCTAGGCGCACCAGTCTGTCGCATTCTGGTGCCGGGTTACTCCGAGGTGTACCCCATTGAAGATTTAATCTGGGATAACACCAATAAAGCGTTGGACTACCGCGAAGATATTCTCAATCTGCACCGCTTGGATGACGCTCAGCTCACCGATCTGGTCGAGCGGTTGGAAGAGAGCCAGATGGATGACCACGCCGATATCATCACGCTGATCGGTATCGAGTTTGATGAGAACACTGTGTGGGGGCAGCTAACGATTCTAGAGCTCAAGCTGCTGGTTTACCTCGCGCTGCAACGCCATGAAGAAGCGCTGGACTGTGTGCAGATGTTCCTGCAGTACAACGATAATACCGTTGAGCGCGGTCTGTTCTATCAGGCGGTAAACGCGGTGCTGGAAATTGTGCTGGATGATGAACTGGAGCTTGAAGACTATCTGCATAACTTCCAGCGCATGTTCGGCGAAGCGACCATGGCGGCTGTCGTGGGGTCGGTAAGTGGCGAAGTACGCTTCCACGGCCTAACGCCGACTAACATGCAGTTAGAAGGCCTGGAGCGCCACCAGCGCTTGATCGAAAGCTATAAGAAGCTTCATGCGGCACGGGCGGCGAAAGCGGGCATTTAAGCATTCTCCAAACGCGCTGCTAGTTAACTGTTTTGCTGGTGTTACGGCGCCAGCAGAACAGGTCGCCACTTTGCCCGAACAGACGGTCTAATCAGCAGAGTGGAACCAAGATTGGCGGCTGAGGAATTCGATTAACTCGTGGCGAAACAGCTTGGCCCTTGCTGAAAGGCTGCGCCGGTAGGGCCATACCAAGAAGATCTCACGGTGGCGTCCCCGCCACTCAGGGAGCACTTGTATTAACTCTCCCGCTTGTAAGCTGTTCGCCACCATACTGGCGGGCATCAACGAGACGCCTGCTCCCGACGTTGTGAGGTTCAGCACAATATTCATATCGTTACTGATATGGAAATGGCTCTTGTGACAAGCGTGCTGACTACCGTCTTGATGGAACAGCAACCAATCGCTAAACATTTTTGCTGCCACGCTGGGGCATGCTTGTAGCTCTTCTATCGTGCTGGGAATAGGGTGTTTCATCGTCGGTGATGCCACCAAAATCGGCTCTATATAGCCCAGGTGTTTTTGGATCAACGTCGAGTCTTTTTGTGGTCCAGAGCGAAGCGCAATATCAGCCTGGTGGTCGCGAATATCAACCACGTTGTTATCGAGTTCGATCGTCAGCGCAATCTCAGGGTAGCGATCAATAAAGTGACGCCAAAACGCATCCAGTGGCCCGCTGCCCAGGTTGACAGGTGCCATAACCTTCAATGGCCCGCTTAGGCTATACAGTGTTTGATCCAGGTCTGAAATTCGCTGATCCAGTGCGAGTACTAGCTCCTCACACTCGCGGAAGTAGGACTCACCCTGAGGCGTCAACGTTAACCCCTTGGTTGAGCGGTGGAGCAACTCTACGCCTAGTGTGGCTTCCAGTGCGCTTATGCGCCGCGACACGGTGGCAATGGTCATCTTCAGCGTTGCCGCCGTAGCTGTGAGGCTGCGTTGGTTGGCGGCCACGATAAAGATGTTTAGGTCATCAAGAGAGGGTTTTCGCATTTTGCAATTCTGTAAAATTGATTCTCATATATTGGCATATATTACCGTTATAGGTGTTTGTTAATCTGTCCGCACTCAAACATCACTCTCAGGTACTGCCATGAAACACAGAATTATCTTCGCTATTCTCATGTCGTTTACGCTATCGCTGATTATGTCTGCCTGGGTAACGTACGTGAATATCGGAACTCATGCTGATTTTGTTGGCATCTGGATGCACGCTTGGCTGCTTGCTTGGCCAGCTGCTGGGATCATTGCATTTATCTGTGGCCCCTTTATGCATAAATTAGCCCACCGCATTGCCGAGAAAGTCTGACGGCTTGCCTGATGCACTCTGGTGCACCCGATGATGCAGTGAGTGCGCACAACTGCACCGCTGCGCCAAATTTAATTCTTCCCCATGCTTGGTAAAACGTTCTCCGCGGCGCGGTTTTAAGAAGCGCGAAATAAAACGACGCGAATTCCAACATAACGCTAATACAAGAACGCGGAGAAAATCACATGCTTGATATGCTCAATGAGCTCCTCTGGGGAAAGGTACTGCTAGTGCTGCTAGTGCTGCTAGTAGGCGTTGGCATCGGTTTTACCGTTGCTTCCCGCTTTGTGCAGTTTCGTTATTTCGGCCAAATGTTTCGCATCCTGGGGTCGGGTCAGGCCTTTAAGCGTAATAAACACGGCCACTTAAGTTCGTTTCAGGCACTTGTCCTGTCAGTGGCAGGGCGCGTGGGTGGCGGTAATATTGCCGGCGTGGCGGTCGCGATTACGCTAGGTGGCCCAGGGGCTATTTTCTGGATGTGGCTGGTGGGCCTGATGGGGATGGCAACTAGCTTTTTAGAATGTACCCTCGCGCAGACCTACAAAGAAGCGGAAGGCGATGGCACTTATCGCGGTGGTCCGGCGTACTACATTGTTAAAGGGTTAGGTAAACAGTGGCGTTGGCTGGCAGCGTTTTACTCGGTGCTATTGCTGTTAACCTTTGGTTTTGCCTTTACCGCACTGCAATCTTATGCGGTAGCGACCTCGTTTGGCGACGCCTTTGGTGTGCCGGTGCTTTACAGTGGCATTGCCCTGGCCATGCTGGTAGGGCTGATTATTTTTGGTGGTATCAAACGTATTGCGCGCATCTCAGAGTTTCTGGTGCCTTTTATGGCGGTCAGCTATATCGCTATTGCGCTGCTGGTCATCGCCATGAACATTGGTGAAATTCCCGGCGTTATCATGCTAATCGTAAAAAGTGCTTTCGGCCTTGAACCGCTGATTGGTGGCGGTATTGGTGCGGCCATTATGATGGGTTTGAAGCGTGGTCTGTTTTCTAACGAAGCGGGTCTGGGCAGTGCGCCTAATGTGGCAGCGGTTGCTTACGTACCGCACCCGGCCAACCAAGGTATTGTGCAGGCGTTTTCGGTGTTTATCGATACCGTGATTATCTGCTCGGCCACGGCATTTTTGATTCTGCTCAGCGGTGTGTACGACCCGACAGCTGGCGCTGGCGTTGAAGGGATCGCCCTGACCCAGGCGGCGCTAGCCGACCATGTAGGCGAATGGGGTCGCACCTTTGTTAGCCTCGCGCTGCTGCTGTTTGCGTTCAGTACTATTTTGTACAACTACTACCTCGGCGAGAACAGCCTCAACTTCTTTAGCCGCGACAACCAGAACCTGTTTAACGCTTTCCGGGTCGCCATTGTGTTGCTGGTGTGCTGGGGCGCGACCACAGATCTTGGCACTGTGTTCGGCTTTGCCGATGTCACCATGGGGCTATTGGCAGTGGTCAACCTCGTGGCGCTGATTCTGTTGTTCAAGTGTGGCCTACGCATTCTGAACGATTACGATAGCCAGCGCCGCCAGGGCATTAAACAGCCGATCTTCGATGCCAACCAGCACCCGGATCTTGAGCTAGACCCCAAGGCGTGGGAACTGGAGCCTGAAGAGGCCGAAGCGCTAAAACAGCGCCTGGCAAGTGCGCCTGCTAAGTAAGCCCTCACAGGCACTAACGCTATTCGATTAGGAGAGACTATGTCCCGCGTACTCATGCTCTACACCGGCGGTACCATCGGTATGCAACCATCGCCACACGGGTATGTGCCTTGCGCGGGGCTGGCCGATCGTTTAGCCGCACACTTGGCGCTGGCCGCCGACAGGTTGCCGTCGTTTGATGTGCTAGAAATGCAGCCGCTGATTGATAGCGCTGAGCTAATGCCAGACGCCTGGAACCGTTTAGTGGCACAGTTAGAAAGCCACTGGCAAGCATACGATGGGTTTGTGGTGCTACACGGTACCGACACCATGGCGTATAGCGCCGCTGCGTTGTCGTTTATGCTCGGCGCGCTCAACAAGCCGGTGATCTTCACCGGCGCTCAAATTCCTTTGGGGGAGCCCCGTAGCGATGCACTGAATAATCTCGTCAGTGCATTGCAACTGGTGGATCACTCCGCGACACCTTGTGAAGTGAGTCTGGTCTTTCACGATCGACTTCTGCGCGGTAATCGTGCGCGCAAGGTACGCACTCAGGGCTTAGATGCCTTTGACTCTCCCAATTTCCCCTGGCTTGCCGAGCTTGGCATTGCCATATCTTACCCGCAGCCTTCTGCGTTGCTGAGCGGACGGCCTGACTTTGCCCCCATTGAGGTAGATGATGAGACGGTTGCGATATTGCCACTCTATCCTGGTATGTCGCTGCGCCGCGCTAAGGCGCTGCTGGCCGATGAACGCTTAAAAGGCTTGATTCTGCATAGCTACGGCGTCGGTAACCCGCCTAGTTTTGAAGGCGAGCTGTTAACGGCGTTAACGGCTGCAAGTGAACGAGGGGTCGCACTGCTTAACGTGACTCAGTGCGCCCAAGGGGAAGTCGTACAGGGAGCCTACGCCACCGGCGCGGCGCTGAACCAAGCCGGTGTGATTGCAGGAGGTGATATCACCCTAGAAGCCGCCGTTGCAAAGCTTACGGTGCTGCTAGGTCGTGGAATGAGCGGCCCTGCACTGCGCAGGGCACTTAGCGGCTCACTACGAGGCGAGTGTAGCTAACATCTTACCCTCTAAGTGCCTAACCGAAAGTTTTCGTGCATAATGTATGTAGGAT
>NZ_JABUZE010000152.1:0-899 GCF_014897805.1 Halomonas sp. 3F2F | reverse complement strand
TTGGTTCGTCAGCGGGTGTTCGGTGTCGCCGCTGGCTATGAAGATTTCAACGACCATGAGGCCCTGCGCTATGATCAGGCCCTTCAGACAGCGCTCGGTGAAGAGGATACGCTGGCAGGCAAGTCGACGCTGTGCCGGGTGGAGCAGAACGCCGATCGGCAAGCAATAGTGAAGGCCCATGAGTTGCTGTGGCATCACTTCATTGAACAGCATGACGAACCACCAAAGGAGATCGTACTGGACTTTGATGGCACCGACATCCCCGTGCATGGCGAGCAACCCGGCAAGTTCTTTAACCGTTATTACGATCACCACTGCTACTTCCCACTGTATGTCTTCTGTGGGCGCCACTTACTGGTGAGCTATCTGCGCACCAGTGACCGCAGCGACAGCCGCCATAGCTGGGCGATCCTCGCCTTACTGGTACGCTTTATCCGTCAATACTGGCCCGATACGCGCATCGTGTTACGAGGTGATAGCCACTTTTGTCGTCCCCGGATGCTGAACTGGTGTGATCGGCATCACGTCGACTACATCGTGGGAATCGCCAAGAACAGCCGGCTGCTCAAGGAAGTGGACGTCCCCATGATGCTGGTGCGCAAGACCCAATGGCAGGTGGGAGGGAAAGTAGCGGGGACGTTCCGCTTCCAGTATCAAGCCCACTCCTGGAAATACTCACGCTGGGTGGTGGCCCGCCTAGAAGAAGGCGAGCTAGGCTCTAATCCCCGGTTTATCATCAGTTCCCGTTACGATGATGGCTTCAAGCTTTACTACGAGCAGTACTGCGCTCGGGGCGACATGGAGAACCGGATTAAGGATCAACAACTGAGTCTGTTTGCTGATCGTACCTCTAGCACGCACTGGTGGGCCAATCAGTGGCGGCTGATCTTGTCGGGCTT
>NZ_JABUZE010000013.1:0-737 GCF_014897805.1 Halomonas sp. 3F2F | reverse complement strand
CGGTGATTTTCAACCCAGTTGTCCAAATGGCTGCGCTTAAGCAGCCTTTTTATTACGCTCGATTTCCTGCACTTTCCCTGGGTTAAGCGACACTGAACCAGTGACCTCCCAGTTTCGGGTGCTGCCCGACCAGCGTTTCGGATATCGACGCTTAGCACTTTCATAAACCGCTTTACGGCGTTCAAGGCGTTTTCGATCAACACCACGATGTCGATCAGCTGGCGTGACATATTGGATGCCACTGTGAAGGTGCTGTTCGTTGTAAGCCCGCTCGAACACCAACATCCATTCTCGTACCGCGCTCAGCGATGCAAAGCCCTTGGTGGGCCACGCTGGGCAATATTTGACGGTACGGAACAGCGATTCCGAGTAAGGGTTGTCGTTGCTTACTCTCGGGCGACTGTAAGACATCAACATCCCCAGTTCGGTTAACCTCGCTTTGAGCGTATAGGACGTCATCGGCGCCCCGTTATCTGAGTGCAGTACCGGTGGTTGATGCCAGCAACCTTCTCGCAGCAAAGCGCGTTCCAGTAATTGTTTAGCCAGCTCGCCCGATTCGGTGTCGTGAACTTCCCAGGCGATGATTTTGCGGCTGTAGATATCCATGATCAGGTAGAGATACCAGTGCTGGCCTCGCACAACGGAGGCGCAGAAGCTAATGTCCCAACTCCAGACCTGGTTTGGCCCTGTTGCCGTAAAACTGGTCGGCGCGGGCACTGGACGGCGTGGTTTCATAC
>NZ_JABUZE010000151.1:0-4859 GCF_014897805.1 Halomonas sp. 3F2F | reverse complement strand
GTATTACATTCTTGAGATGTCCATCGTTACTGGGCAAGATCAGAAAGCGTCAGAAAAGACGTTCAGGCCCAAGCCGCGATTACCCAAGAGTTTGGGTCGCGGGCGAGCAAGGAATGGGGGGATTATGCCAGCCAACAGGAAGCCCAGTTATGGCGTGAGGCACAAAACGCCACAGATCCTGAAACACGTGCTGCATTGCTGAAAGAAGCGGCACGTTGGGCGGAAGGCGGCGCTTACCGCACCTCGGGCCATACGCTGCTCGGCTTGGCCGGTGGCGGTGTAGACGGTGCCAGTGGTGCACTCACCAGCGCCATGCTGATGCCGGAAGTGGAGCGTCTCACGAATGACATGGATCTACCGGATGGGGTGCGCCAAGGACTAGAGTCACTGACGGCCACCCTGGCCGGTGCGGCGACAGGTGGCAACCAGGGTGGTGCAATGGCGTTCAATCTCGATGCCAATAACCGCCAACTGCATAGTTTCGAGCAATCCTTGGCGGAAGAGCTAGCCGAAGGCAGCGAGTACACGCCAGAGCAGATCGCCGATGCCCTCAGGGCCATGCATAACGATGAGTTGGAAGAAAGCCCCGGCTCCAACCTTATTGTCGACTTACAAGACGAAGACGCCGTTGATGACACCTACTTCGATTATGGCGGTGAGTGGATCGGGACAGACGGCGAAGACAACACCATGCGCTATCTGATTCAGATGATACCGGAGAACACGCCGCCTGAGCTGATCAGCTACATCATCGAACAGACGGGGGGGAAGGCTCACCGTATCGGGCATGGGAGCCGTCAACCTCATCGGCCTATCCAGCGCGTGAAAAGATATTGCAATACCCCTATGGCGTTGCCCAGGCGGCAGGCCTTCCTTACAACCTGAACGATACGGACACCAGAACACTTGAGCAGATGAAAGAGGATCAGGACTCCTTCAGCCGAGGCATGGCCAGTATGGCGGCAATACCTGTGATGGCACCCTATACTGCCGCCACAATGGCCTTTCGCGGTGCGGCCGGGCTCTTTGCCACCGGGGCGGGCTTCGATGCGGCGGGTCAGATGGTGCAAGGCGGGGAGTATCGCCCAGGCCAAACCCTGGCGGCGGGCAGCACAGCACTGGTATACGGGCCACTGGCCGGGCGAAATCCCTGGGGAAATGCCGCCGTGGGCGGGGCAGCAGGGGGCTCGCTGACCTCAGTAACCAACTGGCTTTATGATGAGGATAAGTCGATACCGCTAAGTACTGTCTTGGGTGCGGGAACAGCTGGGGGAGGTACAGTGCTGGGTGAGTTTATAAAGCGAGACTCCAGTCGGTTAGCCTCACCCTATCTGCAGATGCCGGCAGCCTTCGGTGTCTCATTGCCCAATAAAGATGCCGTCTCGAAAGCAACTGAAACGACCATCAGCAATTTGCCATCATTTATTTCCTTGCCAGATGCCAATGACAAGGAGGGGCGGTAATGCAGAGCAATGATGAGTATTTCAAATGGTCATCATTTGCCAAGCGGCAGGCCAAGTTGACATTGGTTGTCGCGACTTTAGTTCTATTTCTATGGAACAGCGTGGCTATTGGAGAGTGGGCTTATGCGTTGTTCGGTGGTGAGTTAAGAGGTTATGGCCCACCGGAGCAGCGTTGGCATCGTGTGTTGGCAATGGGATTTGTGGGCATGTATATCCTTGGTACGGTGCTTGGCATTATCAATATGTGGCGATATCGGAAGTACCCAGAACTCTACGATGATAAATAGAGCGTGTCGTCAGGACCCGTGACCGAGTCACGCCAAGCAATAACACCATCACCCTACGCAGCAACACGGACGTTGCTGCATTGATTTGCAGGGAAGGCATGGCGTGTCTTGCCTGGCGGTAGCGTGGCGATAAAAGGGCTCAGCCTACTGGAATGCGCTGCTGACCATCACTCGCCATGCTACCCTGCCACTATAGAATTAACAGGGACGCGTTATGGCCACCCATCACCACGATACCGGCTACAAGGAACTGTTCAGCCACCCGAGTTCGTTGAGCAACTGATTGAAGGGTTTGCGCCTGCCGAGATTGCCGGATTAATGAACTTCACCACCCCGTCATTCCCGAGTGGGGTAATCGGGAATCCATCTTGAACTTGACCTTTCTAGCGACGGCTCCTGCCTAAGGTGAAATCCAACCCCAAGGTCAAAATGGATTCCCGCTAAGGGCATGCGGGAATGACGGTGGCAGGGGGCGGGCATGGTGGCTATGAATGTATTAGGCATATTCCAGTCATCGGTTGACCGCAGCATGCCGATTCGGCTGATGCACTACGTCGCCTGCTTTTACAGTGAACTACTCAAACAGAAGGTCATTACGCCCAGCCAGGGCCTGCCACCGGTATTTCTGGTGGTGCTGTACAATGGCTCAAAACCCTGGACAGCCCCACTGGATATTTACGCCATGGTGCAGCCGGAACCGCCGGCTTTCCTGCAGGTCTATCAACCGCGTCTACGCTATTTTCTGATCGATGAAGGGCGCTATACTAATGAAGAATTGGGTTTACGCCAGACACCGCTCAGCGGTGTGTTCGGGGTAGAAAACGCCGGAGAAAGCTGGGAAGCCCTGCAGAACGCTGTGGATCGGGTCGTCGCCATTATTCAGACTGACCCCAACAAAGAGCGTATCGACCGGATTATCACCCGCTGGCTCAAGCGGCATTTGTACCGGCTAGGCACAGAGGTCAATCTGGACCGGCTCGACAGCTTGATGGAGGACAAAGACATGTTGGCAGAGAATTTAGAAAACCTGGTCAAGAAAGAACGCCTGGAAGGGCGGCAGGAAGGTGAGCAGTCTGGTATTGAGAAAGGACGTTTGGCTGAAGCGCGCGAGGTGGTACGCACCCAACTCACGTTCAAGTTTGGTGAGGTGCCTGACTGGGTAGAAGCACAGCTTGTGCAAGCCGACCATGACCAGTTGAAAGGCTGGATGCGCGACGTGCTGTTCGCCAATCGCCTGGATGATATGTTCAAGCGCTAGCTTTCCAAGCGCTCGGTTAAGGAGACGGCCGCGCCAAGGGCCACGGCAATGGTGACAGTACCTTCTTCAACAACACCCAGCTCAGCGCAGGCAACCAAGTCATCCTCACCAGCGGTGGCGACACCACCCTCAAAGGCGCGGTGGTCAGCGCCCCGCAAATCACCACCAACATCGGCGGCGACCTGACCATTGAAAGCCTGCAGGACACCGCCGTCCACAACGAACGCCACTCAAGCAGTGGCTTCGGTGCCAGCATCCCGCTAACCGGCGGCACACCCTCGCTCAACCTTGACCTTAGCCGCACGAAAATCAATAGCGACTTCCAAAGCGTCAATGAGCAAAGCGGCCTGCGCGCTGGCGACGGCGGCTTCCAGGTCAATGTCGGCGGCATCACCAAACTCACCGGCGGTGCCATCACCAGCACAGACGTGGCGATTGACGACGACCTCAATACCTTCACCACTGCCGGGCAAACCGCCAGCGAGGCACTGGAAAGCGGTGCACTCACGTTAACCGACCTTGCCAACAACGCCACCTATGAGGCCGAAAGTATCAGCGTTGGCCTCAGCAGTGGTGGAAATGATAGCGGTGAAAGCAGTATCGGACTCTCCGGCATCGGCACCGGCACCGGCCGCGACGACGGTAAGGCAAATAGCACCACGGTTGCCGCCATCAGCGGCCTGGCAGGCAATCAAAACGCCAGAACCGGCGACGCAGACACCGGCATTGCCCCGATCTTCGATGCCGACCGCGTCAGACAAGACGTTGAGGCTCAAACCACGATTACCCAGGAGTTTGGGGCACAAGCCAGTCAAGCCTGGGGCGATTACGCCAGCCAACAGGAAGCCCAGTTATGGCGTGAGGCACAAAACGCCAGTGATCCTGAAACGCTGCTCAAAGAAGCATCACGTTGGGCGGAAGGCGGCGCTTACCGCACCTCGGGCCATACGCTGCTCGGCCTGGCCGGTGGCGGTGTGGACGGAGCGACGGGAGCACTGACCAGTTCAGTGCTCATGGCAGAAGTAGAACGTCTCACGGATGAGTTGAATCTACCGGACGAGGCGCGCCAAGGGCTTGAATCGCTCACCGCGACCCTGGCCGGTGCAGCGACAGGCGGCACCCAGGGGGGCGCGATGGCGTTCAATCTTGATGCCAATAACCGCCAGCTACACAGCTTCGAACAATCCTTGGCGGAAGAGCTAGCCGAAGGCAGCGAGTACACGCCAGAGCAGATCGCCGATGCCCTCAGGGCCATGCATAACGATGAGTTGGAAGAAAGCCCCGGCTCCAACCTTATTGTCGACTTACAAGACGAAGACGCCGTTGATGACACCTACTTCGATTATGGCGGTGAGTGGATCGGGACAGACGGCGAAGACAACACCATGCGCTATCTGATTCAAATGATACCGGAGAACACCTCACCGGAGCTGATCAGCTACATCATCGAACAGACGGGTGGGGAAGGCTCGCCCTATCGGGCACCTATCTATCAGCTACCCCCGGAAGAGGCAGCCCCTGGTCAGCCGCGAGATCGCCTAACGGGTCGACCGCTGGATGAAGAAGGCCGTTATACGGTCAGCTATGTGGTGGATGGAAAAATCCATCACGTGAAGCATTTTTCATGCGGAACGCCAGAATGTAACGCTCAGGGTGCCAACGTTGATTACAGCGATCCTGCTGCGCAGGCATGGGAGAGGGCTGTGGATGCCAAGGCGTTGGATGATGCTAGCAGGGCTATGACAGCTGGGGTAGTAATGACGCCGGTTGGTGCTTTAGGGCAAGGGCTTGCTATATCGGGGAGTGTGGCAGGGCAAACGCATGAAAGATTTCATCCAGCCAATATCGTCG
>NZ_JABUZE010000150.1:0-676 GCF_014897805.1 Halomonas sp. 3F2F | reverse complement strand
AAGTGCTACCCAACGCTCTCATAATGCAGGGTTTTATGGCCCTGGAGCAGGGTGATGTCGTAGCCGTCCAACAACCAGTTGATCTGCTCGCCGTTTAGCGGCATCAGCTCATCCGACGGGCCCGGCCATTTGAATTTTTCCTCGGCCAGGGACTTGTAGTAGAGCACAAAACCGTTGTCTTCCCACATCAGGCACTTGATCTTGTTGCGCTGCCGGTTGGTGAAAGCGTAAAGCGCGCCGGAGAACGGACTGTGCCCCAGCTCCTGCTCGACAATCAGCGCCAGGCCGTTGGCCTGCTTGCGGAAATCGATGGGCTGTCGATACAGGTAAATTTCCGGCAGGTCCCAGGAGGGGCGAAGATACCGGTGGCGCATTACAGTTGCCTCAGCACGGCACCGAGCAATTCCACATTGCCGGCGTGCAGGCCGGTGATCGAGACGCCGCCGGGCAAGGACACCGTTAACCCCTCTGACAACTCCGGGCCAGGCACTGCCGATACCTTGGCAAAGCCGGGCGACGACACGGGGTGTTCCGGAACCGACGCCTCCGGCTCGGTCAGCTTTTTGCGCCAGTAAACAAAGCGGCAATAGGTTAGCGACTGCTGTTGGCAGTAGGCCATGCCGGACAAACCAGACGCCTGCCAGTCCTCGATATGTTGCTGCCAGAGACGTTTGCG
>NZ_JABUZE010000153.1:0-5491 GCF_014897805.1 Halomonas sp. 3F2F | reverse complement strand
AAATTCAAGATTATTGTCATTATCTTGAATTTTTGAAAGGGGTTATCGCGTTCAAGGGATCATCAGTACTAATCGGATCGAACAAGTACGACGCCTCCTATATCCCAAGAGGTCAGGGTAACCTATAATTAAGAGAACATTACAGAATGTAAAATATCAATGAGGTTTATGTATAAATGGATAATGACCAGTTTGAAAATTTAGAGTTACTCAATAGATCAGTAGTGAATAAAGATGGATTTGTGTGCTTAAACACAGATGAATTTGAGGGTTTTAAATATGCCTTTTATTTGAGTCACCCCAAGGGATTGGAGAAAGTATTTTATACAAAAAATACAGAATGTATCTTTGACGTTTGTTTTAAAAAAGGTGCTTATATAGCTACGTTTTTTTATATGAATGAGAAGGGACATAAAAAATCCTTTAAGCTTAACTTTTCAATAACAGAGGAAGGTGATGTAGTTGTTTTAAAAAAAACTCTCTTGGGTGAGACGAAAGGGTGGAAAATAGATTATTATGATCAGGGATCAGAAATCACATTTATTGTTTTTAATGGGTCGGGGTCTTCAAAAAATTCATCTCCTTTTGGTCTTGGGTACTTGAGAGGAAAGGGGTTCAATATAATTGCCTGCTTGCAGGATAATGACCAGTACCAGTCTCTATCGTTTGACGATTTTAAAAATTGTGTGCTTCCTGTTGTAAAAGGAAAGGATGTTTTTCTTTACGGTAGCTCTTTGGGTGGTTACTGTGCTGTCTACTATGCAGGCGCAGTAAATGGAACAGTGATTGCTTCCGCACCAAGAAACTCCTCCCACCCGGATATAATTGCTAGAGCAAAAGGAAAATCCAGGTTTAATACGGAGGATTTTTGTCATGCAAATATAAAAGAAAACCCTATAACTAATAAAAATATTTTTGTGTTCATTGATCCTTATGTGGAAGGTGATATGTACTTTCTGGATAACTTTGTTAGACCAGCATATAAAGAGTTAAATTATATTTCTTTTGAGCATGCTGGGCATGAAGTTCTTTTTCACATTAATAAAACAAAGCAGCTTGATGGTATCATTACATCCATAGTATTAGGGGAAAAAAACTTCGATGTGGATAGAAGTATTGATAGCTGTTTTACGTACATAGGAAAGGCTAGACACTACTTGAATAAAAGAGATTACAGTAAGGCCGTTTCTTTTGCTGAGAAAGCCTTGGAGGAGAATGGTTTAAGCGATAAGCTTAGGTCAAGGTTTGAAAAAACTCATCATATGGCGTTGAAGAGAAAGGTTTCATCTGAAGCTAATATTTGATTTTTAACCATTTAGATTTTAAACCTAAAATTATACAATAAGTACCGAAAATATATTACCATTATACTTATAAAGACCTCCCCGCCCTGGCGGGGTTACTTTTTTTCAAGACTCATATTCTTTTCTTTCGGGCGTGATCATGCTTAGCCCCACGCGCCGTATCGACCTGCTTATTCACCCAATATACGTAGATGCCGGTAACCGTCGTAGCAGACGCAAGGACGGTAAAGATGATGGGCAGAATGACAGGCGTTCCACTTATCAGCGCATCAATAACGTTCATAAACACTCCCGTGTCAGCGTCCCAGATAAATCATCGTGATTTGCTCACGCTCGTGGCCCAGCTCACGCGATATCACCAGGCGCGCCTCATGATCTACAGTGCGTTGCTCGGGCGTCAGCTCGCGAGAAGCGATGCCCCCTGCCGCCGGCGCAACTCTACCCGTTAACTCCAAATAGCGCGCCTGAGCGTAAGCATGGCGCAATCCGTGCATTCGTGACAGTCCCGCCTGCCCCAAGAGGTATTCGTAGCGCTTGAGGTGTTGAGCGTAGGACTTCTCAGGCGGAATCAACGACCCAGGGCCCGCCAGACGGTGTGCTCGATCCAGCACCACGCGCTGGGCCTCCGTACGGATCGGAATGTCCCGCTCACGTCCGCCCTTCGTCCAGCTACCCTGCAAGACCAGGCGGTCACCCTGATCCGCGCTGGCCGGCTTAATTTTCATCGACTCTTCCCGGCGCAGGCCAAATTCACGCTGCAACGCCAGGCTCACCTGGATCCGCTCTTCCGGGATCGAGGCCACCCGAGGATCCAGCTCCTTCGCCTTATTGCCCTGCGTCGCATACGACCTATCCGCAACGCCCAGCGCGCTGTTATCGCGTGGCACCACGCTGCTCTTGCCCACCTTCTCGGCCCACCATCGCACATGGGCCAGGCGGTTTTTGAGCGTCGCATCGCTCACGCCGCCCTGACGCCAGTGATCGACCAGCGCCTCAACATGCTTTGGCTTCAAGCTCTCCGCCCGCAGGTTGCGGTACCCCAATGTCTGGAGCTCATGACTCATCGCCCGCAACGAGCGAGAACGCTGATACTGCGTGGTCTGGCTACCGTCGCGGTTGCGCCGGCACATCTGCATAAAATCGTAACCCAGCTTGTTCATGAGCAACTTCTGGTAAGTGTAATTGCCGATCTGCACGGAATCCGTGACAGAGCGCCCGAAGGCCCAGGGGCATGAATCAAAAAAACGATGCTCGTCGTCTGCTGCGATGGCAGCGTCCTGAAGGTTCACCGGTTGGGAATCACGACAGGGGTTCGTACTGCGGTTGTCTCCTCTGCTGAAAGAATGGGCAGGAGATCGCGCACCCCAGAAGGCGGCACGAACTCCCTCCGGGGGCCACGTTTACGTCCGTGGTGACGTGCCTTGCGGCGTTGACCAGTAGCACCCAACTCAAGAGCGCCGTCTCTCAGGATGCGTTACGGCTTTGGGATCGCCCCGAAGGGCAAAGGGAAGTCCGATTCGAGGACCAAACGGCCTGACTGGGCGAGGTGTCAGGCGACCTCAAAGGGAGTCGCTGTTAACCGACAGCGACCAACGGTTTGCCCGACTAACGTACCCCATCACGCAGTCATCATTCAACCATGTGAGCCTAAAGCTCCTATAACAGGCGCTTCCAGGTTGGCGTCACTACCCAAAGGCAGTGACGCCAATCAACTATCGCTGGCGACTTCACCCCCGGCCCAAAGGGCGCGGTCGCTATCGCGCTGACGCCCTTCGGTTGTCGGGTACGCGGTTTGCTCGATCGCTGAATGCGCGACCGAGCAAACCGCGTACCTGGTGGGTGTTGATCCCGCGATAGCGGGATGCAGCGAGCTCTGCGAGCGGTCACTGATCGAAGCCACGGTTCAAGCATTCTGCACATCTTCCAGGTGATCCCACCGTCGTCCAACAGCCTTCTTTTTGATAAACCGGGCCGAAGGCCCAAACGTTCGTGCTTGTTATTGGGGTACGGCCCACTGAGGTTTAGCACTTTAGCGGCCAGCCTACGCCGTAGGTGGGGCCAGCCGCGGAGCGGCTCGACAGCCCCACCGGCTCGACTTGTCGAGGCATTGAAGGGGTTGCTTAGGCCTCGCGAAGCGAGGGGCGAAGGGAGGAGGAACGACGACCGAAGGGTAGGCGAGCGCATGTGCGCTCTTTTATGTACTTTTCCCCTTTTCCCCTTTTAGCAGGGATAAGCTGTTGATATAAAACACTTATTAGCACTAAAGGGGGAGGGATTTGCGGTTAAGGGGGGAGGGATTTGCGGTTAAGGGGGGAGGGATTTGCGGTTGCAAGGGGGAGGAATTTGCGGCATAAGGGGAGTAATAAGTAATGGCCTCCCCTATTTAGGGACATAAGAAATACAGCCTCCCCATTTGATGGAGCAACAAGGATGAGCCAACCCGACATCTATAAAAGCAATGCCCTGGTAGAAGCCCAGTATCGTCTCAGCGTTGCTGAACAGCGCATTATCCTGGCCTGTATCAAACACGTACGACGGGATGAAAGGATTACCGATGATGAGCTATATAGCGTCAGTGCTACTCAGATAGCTGAAATATCTGGCACTTCTACCAAGCAGGCCTACCGCGAGCTTGAGAAAGCTGCTCTACGGCTAAAACAGCGTGATGTACGGCTGCTTGAGGAACCAAATGGACAAGGCAAGAAACGTAAAGTGATGGTTACTGGGTGGGTCCAAACAATCATCTATGTCGAAGATGAAGGCCGCGTAGAGCTTCGTTTTACGAAAGACATGCTGCCCTATCTATCTGAGCTTTCAACCCAATTCACGCGCTATTCGTTGGCTGACGTAGCACAGATGACCAGCGGCCATGCCATCCGGCTTTATGAGTTGCTTTGCCAGTGGCGCAACTTAGGCCGTCGCGAGGTCTCTATCGAGTGGCTGCGTCAAGCATTCCAGCTCAATGATAAATACCCAGCAATCAAAGATTTCAAACGCTGGGTGATCGCGCCCGCTATCGAGCAAATCAACGAGCACAGCCCCCTTTGGGTTAAGTATGAACAGCGCAAGACTGGGCGGCGTGTATCACACCTGGCGTTTACCTTCGGCGAGAAGAAGCCTCCGAAGCAACTGCCCCAGGACAAAGCCAAGCCACAGAAGAAACAAGGCTCAGGCGCGATCTATGGCATCCCGTTGAGTGCCATCAAAGCCAAGAAACGGGCCGATGAGAGTGACGAAGATACGGCCTTGCGACTCCTCGACGAGAGCAAATCACAGTCACGCTAGCCACGTGCTGTGGCACACTGCGGCACAGTTCCTGGGAAAGGAGTGACACATGGCATGGCACAGCGTGACAGACGCGCAGAAATTGACCGGAAAGAGTCGCCGAACGCTGTACCGTGATATGGCTGAAGGCCGCATCACATGGGAGGTGCGGGACAACAATCGACGTTACATTGAAACGTCAGAGCTACTACGTGTCTATGGGTCACTGAAGGACGTGGCACAGCCAGAACCCGAAAAAGTGGCACACTCAGGCACACCCAAAAATGACGCTATTCTGGCTGAATTGAAGGCTCTAAGAGCTGAGGTACGGGAACTTCGCGAGACGCTGCAACTAATCGAGCACAAACCCCAGGAGCCAGATACCAAAACGCCGCCCTGGTGGCGGCGTTTTTTCTAGCGATAGACGTCGCGCCGGTGACCGATCCGCACAACAAGCACTCGGATGTGCGCATCTTCGATCTGAGCAATCAGCCGGTAGTCACCGACCCGATACCGCCATAACTCCCCCAGTTGCCCCTGGAGCGGTTTTCCTAGCTGTCTGGGGTCATCCAGGGGCTGCACCCGCTCGCGCAAGTAGTCGCGAACTCGCTTGGCATCGGTGTGGCCCATTTTTTTCAGCTGTTTGACCGCTGCGTCGGTCAGTTCAATTTGCCAGCCCAAGCTCACGCTCCACGTCGTCCAGGGAATGTGTAGTTTCTTCGCCACGGCGCAAGCGCTCTAGCGTCTGCTCGGCCAGGTACACATCCTCAAGATCCTCAAGGTGCTCAAGGATAGCTTCACGGGCGTAATAAGTTTTGGTGCGGCCGGTAGCCTTGGCCAAGGCCTCCAAACGCGCTTCGATGTCACTGGGCAGTCGTATGGCCAACATGATGGCTTCTCCTGGAAGGTGCTATACACGTATA
>NZ_JABUZE010000149.1:0-44684 GCF_014897805.1 Halomonas sp. 3F2F | reverse complement strand
GCGTACTTTACGGATTCGCTGCCGTCTTGGCAAGTGGTTTTTTGGGAAAATGTGAATAAACTTTAGCTTTTAGGCTTGGCCTTGCGCATAACGGCCAATACCGGGCCTGAGCACACATAAGCACCAAAAAGCAGTAGCAGCATTACAGATGGTTCCACTGAGATCATTACGAACCCTAGCACTACCGCTAGAAGCACAACAAAAGGTACAGGCTTTTTGAAATCGAGGTCTTTAAAGCTGTAATAACGAATATTGCTAACCATGAGCACACCCGCTGCCCCTACAACAAACAGCATTAGCAGCTTAAAACCTACCGCATCCGCATCAAAACTATGGAAGGTCCACACACTTGCAGCCACTAAAGCGGCAGCGGATGGGCTTGGCAAGCCGATAAACCATTTCTTATCAACACTACCAATCTGCACGTTAAAGCGCGCCAGGCGCAGTGCAGCACAAGCCACATAAAGAAATGCCACCACCCAGCCAGTTTTACCGATATCTTGCAAAATCCAGGTAAAGGCCACCAATGCAGGCGCCATACCGAACGAGATCATGTCGGAAAGGCTATCGTACTCGGCGCCAAACTCGCTTTGGGTATTGGTCATACGGGCAACACGACCATCAAGCCCGTCAAGCACCATGGCGATAAAAATTGCCACTGCTGCCGAAGTGAATTCTCCGTTAATGCCAGCGACCACCGCGAAGAAGCCTGAAAACAGCGCAGACGTAGTAAACAAGTTAGGTAATAAGTAAATGCCTTTTCGGCGAATTTTCTTACCGTCTTCAACCGCTTCTTCAACCACTTCCGTTTCGCGCAAAAAAACGCTAGCAAGATCTTCATTACTTACGTTGTCATGACTTACGCTGCCATTGCTTACCTTTTCGTGACTAGCGTCTTCTTGCTCTCCAGCACCACTAGCTTCTGTTTTCTGGCCTTCTTGAGGCACTGACTGCGAGGCCTGTTTACGCTCTTGATCGCGAGCATCCTGGGTCATAAATATCATCCGTTTGAAGTGAAGTCACAAGCACAGTGATCCCTTTTCATTCTACACGGTGACGCTAACTCAGCCAGTCAATTGCAGCATGCGACGCCAAACGACTCGGGGCGCAACAATGTGCGCCCCGAGACTTTAACTAGCGTACTAACACGCTAACCGCTTAGTTTTTCGATTTATCAACCAACTGGTTGGCAGCGATCCACGGCATCATGCCACGTAGCTTAGCACCTACTTGCTCAATTTCGTGTTCAGCATTCAAGCGACGACGTGCCGTCATCGACGGGTAGTTGGTGTTACCTTCCTGGATGAACATTTTGGCATACTCACCCGTTTGGATACGCTTGAGTGCATTGCGCATTGCGGCACGAGACTCATCGTTAATCACTTCAGGGCCAGTCACATACTCACCGTACTCCGCATTGTTGGAGATGGAGTAGTTCATGTTGGCGATGCCGCCTTCGTACATCAGGTCAACAATCAGCTTAAGCTCATGCAGACACTCGAAGTAAGCCATTTCTGGCGCATAACCTGCTTCAGTCAGCGTTTCAAAGCCAGCTTTAACCAGCTCAACTGCGCCGCCACACAGAACTGCTTGCTCGCCAAACAGATCCGTTTCAGTCTCATCTTTGAAAGTAGTTTCGATGATACCGCTACGGCCACCACCAACGCCTGCCGCGTAAGAAAGCGCCAATTCTTTGGCATTACCAGACGCATCCTGGTGGATAGCGATCAAGTCAGGAATGCCGCCACCTTTAACAAACTCAGAACGAACCGTGTGACCTGGCGCTTTCGGCGCGATCATGATGACATCTAGATCTTTGCGCGGCTCAATTTGGTTGTAGTGGATGTTAAAGCCATGAGCGAAGGCCAAGGTCGCGCCTTCTTTCAAGTTCGGCTCTACTTCTTGCTCGTAGATCGCTTTTTGATTCTCATCCGGCGCCAGAATCATGACAACGTCTGCGGTTTTGCACGCTTCTGGAACGCTTGCCACTTTCAGACCTGCGGCTTCTGCTTTGGCGGCAGAGGAAGAACCTTTGCGCAGAGCAACCGTGACGTCGACGCCAGACTCTTTCAAGTTATTCGCATGGGCATGGCCTTGCGAACCATAACCAACAATAGTGACTTTCTTGGCTTGAATGAGGGACAGATCACAATCTTTATCGTAATAAACGTGCATAGCGAGACTCCAAAAATCGAATTTGATCAAAAAATGATCGTTATATAGGAATAATTTATATAGGTCGTATCAGCGTTGATGGCCACCCGTGCCGTCTTTTGCAGCACTGGGCTTTGGCGTTGAGATCACTCTACGCCACCGCCACCATTGCGTAAAACGCTATATTTGCAACATACTATTTCTAATTATGAAACGTCGATCTTAAAAGTGGGCTTCTATGGATTTTCGCTTATTAAAGCATGTGGTAACGCTGGCCGAGACGCTGCACTTTGGCCGCGCCAGCGAGCTTTGTCATATCAGCCCATCCACCTTAAGCCGCTCAATTCAGCAGGTTGAAGCCGAGCTAGGCACGCAACTATTTGAGCGCGACAATCGCCATGTCACGTTAACCCCTCAAGGCTTAGCGTTTCAGCGCTATGCAAAAGAGACCTTAGAGCAATGGGAAATGCAGAAGCGAACACTGGCCGCCACGGTGGCACAGCTGAGTGGCGAAATAAGCATTTACTGTTCGGTAACCGCGAGCTATAGCTTTCTCTACGAACTACTGAGTGATGTGCGTACTCGGCACCCTGGTATCGAGTTAAAGCTGCATACCGGCGACCCCGCTGATGCCATGTCACGGGTACTGGAAGGCGCAGACGATATGGCCATTACCCCCCGCCCGCGGATTCCACCCAGCGCTCTGGCCTTTAAATCGCTTACCCGCTCACCGCTGCTGTTTATTGCACCTACAGAAGCCCACAACTGGCTGCCCAGTCAGCCGGAAAGCTCAACAGCCGAGCAGTGGCGTGATGTCCCGATGATTCTTTCAGAGGCTGGGCTATCAAGGGAGTACGCCAACACGTGGTTTAAAGCGATGGGCATTACGCCGCGCATTTATGCTCAAGTAGCTGGGCACGAAGCAATTGTAAGTATGGTGGGGCTGGGATTTGGCGTGGGAGTGGTACCCAAAATCGTGCTAGATAACAGCCCGCTGTCCGAACGTGTGCAAGTACTCAACGTAAAACCCGAGCTACCCCACTACGATGTCGGAGTTTGCGTGCTTAACCGACGCCTCAAAAATCCGATGATTGACGCGTTTTGGGCGACTGTGACACCAGGTTAACGTGTGCTTAAAGGATACAAAAAAAGCCGCCCTGATAAGGACGGCTTTGCCAACGACAGATTCAGCTAGCATGTTGCGTTTACAACGATAGAACTTTATCGCCGCGAGCGATACCGGACACCCCGGTACGCGCCACTTCAAGAATGCCTACCGGCGCCATGGCCTGTAGAAAAGCATCCAACTTAGCGGCGTCACCGGTAATCTGAACGGTATAAAGGCTTGGCGTTACGTCGACGATCTGCGCCCGGAAAATATCCACCGTACGCTTCACTTCATCGCGGGCAGCGCCTAACGCTTTTACTTTCACCAACATCAGCTCACGCTCAATGTGGTTACCTTCCGTCAGGTCGACCAGCTTCACCACATCAATCAGCTTATTAAGATGCTTGGTGATTTGCTCAATCACTCGGTCATCACCCACGGTGGTCACCGTCAGGCGTGACAGCGACGGGTCTTCGGTCGGTGCAACGTTCAGCGTTTCAATGTTGAAGTTACGCTGGGAGAACAGCCCGACCACACGTGACAGCGCACCCGGTTCGTTTTCCATCAGAATCGAGATGATATGACGCATCAGGTACGCTCCGTTTTAGACAGCAGCATGTCACGCATGGCACCTAGCGGCACCTGCATCGGATAGACGTGCTCAAAGGGATCAACCTTCACATCCAGGAACACCAGCTCATGCTTGTCGGCAAAGGCGCGCTCTAGCGCCGGTTCCAACTCATCAAGGGTATTCACGGTGATTGCGGTAAATCCGTAAGCCTCAATGAGCATGTGGAAGTCTGGCAGCGACTCCATATAGGAGTGCGCATGACGGGACTTGTAGTTCAAATCCTGCCACTGCCGCACCATGCCAAGCGATGCATTGTTGAGGTTTACAATTTTGACGCCCACGCCGTACTGCTTACAGGTAGAGAGCTCCTGCATCATCATCTGGAAGCTGCCTTCCCCTGTTACACACACGACGTCGTCGTCAGGGAAGTTCTGCTTGATACCCATGGCAGCCGGGAAGCCAAAGCCCATGGTGCCCAAACCACCCGAGGTGATCAGACGGTTAGGCTTATCAAACTTGTAGTACTGAGCAGCAAACATCTGGTGCTGGCCAACATCCGTCGTCACGTAGGCTTCACCGCGAGTAACACGGCATAGCGCTTCGATAACTTCCTGTGGCTTCAACACTTCGCCTGGCTTAGAAGGCTCATATAGCTTGCCTTCACGCTCGGCGCGCCAGCCGTCAATTTTTTGCCACCACTCGGTCAGCGCTTCAGGCTGCGAAATTGACTGCCCCTGAACCAGGCTGATCATTTCATTAATGACGCTAGACGCTGGCCCAACGATAGGCACATCTGCGCGTACGGTTTTAGATACCGAACTTGGGTCCACATCCACGTGAATGATTTTTGCCGTGGGGCAGAACTTCGACGTGTTGTTGGTCACTCGGTCATCAAAACGCGCGCCAATAGCGATAATCAAATCCGCATGGTGCATGGCCATATTGGACTCATACGAGCCGTGCATCCCTAACCAGCCCAGGCACTGCCGATCACTTTGCGGATAGGCGCCAATGCCCATCAGCGTTGTGGTAATGGGGAAGCCGAGCTGTTTGACCAAATCGGTCAATCCTTCGCTTGCCTTGCCAGTTACCACGCCACCGCCGGTATAGAACACCGGACGTTTGGCTTTCAGCATCAACTCAACGGCTTTTTTAATTTGCCCCGTATGCCCCCGGGTAACCGGGTTATAGGAGCGCATCTTGACCTTTTTCGGGTAGACGTACTCATAGCGCTCGGTCGGTGCCGTCATATCTTTAGGAATATCGACCACGACCGGACCCGGGCGACCAGTCGCCGCGAGATAGAAGGCTTTTTTCAGCACTTCTGGAATCTCAGACGGATGCCGAATTGAGAAGCTGTGCTTCACGATGGGGCGAGTCACCCCCACAATATCGGTTTCCTGGAAGGCATCGTCACCAATCAGGTGGCTCATGACCTGACCGCACAACACGACCATTGGAATCGAATCCATATAGGCAGTCGCAATGCCGGTAACCGCATTGGTAGCACCAGGACCGGAGGTGACAAGCACCACGCCTGGCTTACCCGCCGCACGGGCATAGCCGTCTGCTGCGTGAGTTGCAGCCTGTTCGTGACGCACGAGAATGTGCTTCACCTTGTCCTGGCGGAACAGCGCATCGTAAATGTGCAGCGCCGCGCCGCCGGGATAACCATAAATGTACTCTACGCCCTCATCCTGCAAGAAGCGGGCGATCATATCTGCGCCGGAAAGCAGTTCCACTGTGTTTCTCCCCTGGAGGTCTCGAGTGCGATCCGCAGGACATCCTGCGGTGTCGAGTGCGGCGGTATGCCGCTGCCGGCCCATGCCGGCACCTGATGCCAAACCCTGGCATATGGCCCGGTTAGGGCCTGCACTCTCATCGGAAGCACCGGTATATCATCAAATACGCCAGTAGCTACCTTACACGACGGTTTGCCGTGTCGGGGCGTTGGCCAGGTCGGGCGGTTAGCCCAAGCCCGGAAGTCCTTCGGCGGGTAAAGGCTTTCGCCTACCCTTCGCGCGGGGATTAGGGGTTGCCCGTTGGTTCCGCGCCCGCAAATCAGGAACACACAAGATTCCATTAGCGCCCTCAGCCTGTCAACCTCCGATCAGGACAAACGCAACAAACGTCGCAGTTAGCCATTAAAAAAGCCCCGCTAGCAGAGCTAACGAGGCTTTTGCCCTATTTCATTGCGCAGGCTAGCTGGGGTTCATTGCGCAGGCTTGCTGAGGATCACTGCACAGACGCGTTGAAAACGTAGGCGTTTTAATTACCCACCTTACTCAAATACCAGCTTGCCTTCACTCGCACTGATATGAATAGTGTCGCCAGGGGCATATTTGCCCGCCAGCAGGTCTTGAGCCAATGGGTTCTCGATGCGGCTTTGGATCGCCCGCTTCAGCGGCCTTGCGCCATACACCGGGTCGAAACCGACCACCGCCAGCTGGGCCATAGCGTCATCGCTAATTTCCAGACTCAGGTCATGCTCAGCTAAGCGAACTTTCAAACGCTCTAACTGAATACCGGCAATCGCCTGAATTTGCTCTTGGCCAAGGGCGTGGAACACCACCACCTCATCAATGCGGTTAATCAACTCAGGGCGGAAATGGTTACCCACCACTTCCATCACTGCATTTTTCATGACTTCGTAGTCGTTATCATCTCCACCCATGCGCTGGATGATGTCCGAGCCCATGTTAGAGGTCATCACGATCACCGTATTACGGAAATCGACTGTGCGACCTTGCCCATCAGTTAAACGACCATCCTCCAGCACTTGCAGCAGGATATTGAACACATCCGGATGCGCTTTTTCCACTTCGTCCAGTAGCAGCACCGAGTAGGGCTTACGACGCACCGCCTCAGTTAAGTAGCCACCCTCTTCATAACCTACATAGCCTGGGGGCGCACCAATCAAGCGAGCCACGGAGTGCTTCTCCATAAACTCCGACATGTCGATACGCACCATTGCCTCTTCAGTATCGAACAAGAAGTTAGCCAGCGACTTACATAGCTCTGTTTTACCCACCCCGGTTGGGCCGAGGAACAGGAACGAGCCGTTGGGTCGATTGGGGTCAGACAACCCTGCCCGCGAGCGGCGCACGGCGTTAGCCACTGCCTCTACCGCTTCATGCTGGCCAATCACTCGCTCATGCAGCGCTTCTTCCATGCGCAGCAGCTTGTCTCGCTCGCCTTCCAACATTTTGGAGACAGGTATGCCTGTCCAGCGAGAAACCACCTCGGCAATCTCTTCTTCGGTAACGTTTGAGCGCAGCAACTGGTGGCTGGCAATATCAGCTTCGCCTTCGCCCGCTTCGCTGATTTTCTTCTCAAGCGCCGGAATTTTGCCGTACTGAATCTCTGACATACGACCTAGATCGCCCTGGCGACGCGCTTGTTCAAGGTCAATGCGCGCCTGCTCAAGCTCCGCCTTAAACTGCGCTGCGCCCTGAATGCTGGCTTTTTCAGCTTTCCAGATTTCATCCAAGTCAGCGTATTCGCGCTCTAATTCGTGGATCTGGTTGTTCAGCGCCTCAAGGCGTTTCTTAGTGGCTTCGTCGGTCTCTTTCTTAAGCGCTTCGCGCTCCATTTTCAGCTGAATTAGCCGACGATCCAGCCTATCCATCTCTTCAGGCTTAGAGTCCAGCTCCATGCGGATACGTGACGCTGCCTCGTCGATCAGGTCAATGGCTTTATCGGGCAACTGCCGATCAGTGATATAGCGGGTAGAGAGCTTAGCCGCGGCGATAATCGCCGAGTCGGTAATATCCACGCCGTGGTGGACTTCGTAACGCTCTTTTAAGCCGCGCAGAATAGCTACCGTGTCCTCTTCAGAGGGCTCATCGACCAACACCTTCTGGAAGCGACGTTCCAGCGCGGCGTCTTTTTCAATGTATTTGCGGTACTCATCCAGGGTGGTCGCGCCTACGCAGTGCAGTTCACCACGCGCCAGCGCAGGCTTAAGCATGTTGCCTGCATCCATCGCACCTTCAGCCTTACCCGCACCCACCATGGTGTGCAGCTCATCAATAAACAGGATGACCCGGCCTTCTTCCTGGGAAAGCTCTTTAAGCACCGCTTTCAGACGCTCTTCAAACTCGCCACGGAATTTGGCGCCCGCCAGCAGCGAGCCCATATCCAAGGAAAGGACGCGCTTCTCTTTCAAGCCTTCAGGCACTTCACCGTTCACAATACGCTGGGCCAGCCCTTCCACAATGGCGGTTTTACCCACCCCTGGCTCACCGATCAGTACCGGGTTATTTTTGGTACGACGCTGCAGCACCTGAATCGTGCGGCGAATTTCATCATCACGACCAATCACCGGATCCAGCTTGCCATCTAACGCACGCTGGGTTAGATCCATGGTGTATTTATTAAGCGCTTCGCGCTGGTCTTCGGCATTCGGGTCGTCGACCTTAGCACCACCGCGCAAGCTATTGATTGCGGCTTCCAGGGCTTTCCGGTTGAGCCCTGCCTCTTTCATCAGCTTGGTAATCGCACTGTTCATTTCCAGTGCAGCCAGAAGTACCAATTCACTGGCAATAAACTGGTCGCCGCGTTTCTGCGCTTCCCGGTCAGTTAAATTGAATAGTTTAATGAAGTCGCGAGATGGCTGAACGTCACCGTCGAACTGGCTCACTTTAGGTAAGTCATCTAGCTGCTTCTGCAAACCGTCGCGCAGGCGCGAGCTACTGCCCCCAGCTTTTTCAACCAAGGCTTTAATGCCAGTGTCTTTGGTATCGAGTAACGCAAGCAATAAGTGCGCGGGATCAAGCTGGTTATGGCCGTGCCCAACCGCAAGGGATTGTGCCTCAGAAATAGCGGCCTGTAATTTGGCAGTAAATTTATCGAATCGCATGGAGTTCCTCCTGGGGGAGCCGTGCGTTTGGACCCACGGTGTTTCCCAACAACTTGTCTTTAATGTGCTAAAAACGTTTAGCTTGACAAGTTTAATGGAGTCAGTTCCACGCATTTCAAGAGCTGTGCATAACAAGCTCGAAGGAATAACACTACTTAATTGATCCAGATCACACTTGCCATGCGTCCAGTGTTGCCATTGTCTCGGCGGTAGGAGTAAAAACGCGACTCGCAGGCCGTGCAGAAGTGGCCTCCGCTGATGTGATGAATCCCCAGCGCTTCTAAACGAAAGCGCGCCAAGCGATAAAGATCCGCCATATAGTGACCAAGACGATAGGGGCTGTGGTCAAACGCTTCAGCGGTCTCAGGGTGTACCGCGACAAAGGCACCATACACTTCGGGTCCGACCTCAAACTGAGCATTTGAAATAGCCGGCCCGAGCCATACCAAAATGTCGTCAGGATCGCAGTTCATCGCGGCGACGGTCGCTTCCAATACGCCACCCGCCAGCCCGCGCCAGCCAGCATGGGCAACGGCTACCTGAGTCCCTTGGCGATTGCAGAACATCACCGGCAAGCAGTCTGCGGTTAACACCACACAGGCATAGTCGTTGCTGCTGGCAACCGAGGCGTCTGCTTCCGGTGTATCGTCTTGATACGCCTGCTGAACGCGTGCGCCATGGGTTTGGTTAAGCCACAGCAGCGGTCGATCATCGCCGATTTCTTTGTGCAACAAACGCCGACATAGCGCGACATGATCAGCATTATCGCCTACGTGGCTCGCTGGATTGAAAGCGGCAAAATCATCCTGGCTCGGCCCTGTTTCCCGAGTGGTCACAAACGCCCGCACATTCGCGGGGGCTGGCCAATCAGGCAACAGTAGCGTGGGCTTCAGATCAATCGCGTCGCTCATCTCATGGTCTCACTATCTTCGCGCAGGTAATCCAACAACATCAGTAGATCATCGGGCAAGTCAGCATGAAAAGTAAGCGTTTCACCACTTACCGGATGCACAAAGCTGAGCTTCCGAGCATGCAGCGCCTGACGCGGAAATTCACGCAAAATCTCTTTTAACGGCGCAGCAGCACCCGGCGGCAGCTTAGCACGGCCACTATAGAGCGGATCGCCAATCAATGGGTAGCGGGCATGAGCCATATGAACGCGAATTTGGTGGGTACGCCCGGTTTCCAGCTGGCAACGCACATGGGTATGCGCGCGAAAGCGCTCAACTACCCGAAAGTGAGTCACTGCCGGTTTTCCGGAAGCCGTGACCGCTTGGCGCTTGCGGTCTTTTGGGTGCCGACCAATGGGCGCGTCGATGGTGCTGCCCGACACGGGCTTGCCAATCACCACTGCATCATATTGACGAGAAACGCTGCGCGCCTGCAACTGCTCAACCAGCGTCGTTTGTGCGGGCAACGTTTTTGCCACCATCATTAGACCAGTGGTGTCTTTATCCAGGCGATGGACTATGCCCGCCCGAGGCACTTCTGCCAGTGCAGGATGATGATGGAGCAACGCATTCAACAACGTGCCATCAGGATTGCCCGCGGCGGGATGAACCACCATGCCCGCGGCCTTATTGATGACCATCACCGCATCGTCTTCATAAACGATATCAAGCGGAATATCTTGGGGCTCAAAACGAGTATCGTCTTCAATAGTCGCTTTTAGCGCTAATATTTCGTGGCCGTGCAGCTTGGCCTTCGGTTTTACTTTAGCGCCGTCGACGGTGAGCTCACCGGCGTTGATCCACGCTTTCAAACGCTCGCGGGAATAATCGCTGAACAACTCAGCGGCGGCTTGGTCTAAACGCGCGCCAGCTAATGTCGCGGGTACTCGCTGCGTGGCTTCAACAATACGAGACATGAACAACCTCTTTAAGACGCAAACACCGCGGCTACCCTATAATGCTTTTAACTCTTCAAACGGCATTAGAGTGTCGCTAAGCCTGCGTTTTGCGTCTAGGTGATTTATAGTGGGCGAACTGCGACCTATTCTACCATTTCTACTTATGGCCATCGTCGCTTTTCGGTGATTGAGGCTTGTTTGCAACGAGGATGATGATGCGCGCTTTTTCCGCTGCCAACCGCTTTGGCGTTCTAGCCTTAAGCCTTGCCCTTTTGGCAGGCTGTGCCAGTAACGACACCACACCTGAAGAAGAGGATGAATTCTCAGGTGTGCAAGAACGTGAACTCTATGAACTTGCCCGCACAGCGCTGGATAGCAACCGTTTCCCAATTGCCATTGAGCGACTGGAAGCGCTTGATACCCGCTACCCATTTGGCCCCCATGCCGAACAAGCTCAGCTTGAGCTAATTTACGCTTACTACGAAAACAGCAATTGGGAAGAGGCACGCGCCGCTGCCAGCCGCTTTATTCGCTTGCACCCTGATCACCCTCAAGTGGATTACGCCTACTACCTGCGCGGCCTTTCCGCTTGGCAGGCAGGGCGATTTAGCCTTGAACGCTTGCGCCTGATTGATATTTCTAAGCGTGACTTGGGTGCTTCACGGGATGCTTACAATGACTTCCGCGAATTAATTCAGCGTTTCCCCCAAAGCGAATATGCAGCGGATGCCCAGCAACGCATTGTGTATCTACGTGAGTTGCTGGCACGCCATGAACTGCACGTGGCCGATTACTACTTGCGCCGCGGTGCCTTCCTGGCCGCCGTTGAACGAGGTCGCTGGGTGATTGAAAACTATCCGGAGTCCGACGCAACGCGTGACGCGCTGGCAACCATGGTAGAAGGCTATCAAGGACTTGGCATGGACGATCGCGCCAACGAAGTGCTTACCGTGCTGCGCGAAAATGCGCCAAACCATGAGCAGCTTAGCAATGGCCGTTTCAAGCCTAAGCACCTGTAAATAAGCACTTATGAATAAGCGCCTGTAAAATAACGTCTGGTCCAATGGCCGAATAGGATGGATTAGCCAGGTGTACACCGCCCTAAATCATGCAGAAGCACGATTTAGGGCGTTTTTGATGCTTAATCGCCAGGCTGCCAGCCATTAACAATCGGGTAGCGCCGGTCGCGCCCAAACCCTCTGGGCGTCACCCGCACTCCGACCGGGGCTTGGCGGCGTTTATATTCACAGCGATCAACAAGCTTCACTACTTTATAAACATCCTCTTCATCAAACCCAGCGGCGATAATTGCCTCAGCACTCATATCGCCTTCAATGTAGCTCACCAAAATGGCGTCTAGGACGTCGTAATCAGGCAACGAGTCACTGTCCTGCTGGTCGGGAGCTAGCTCCGCACTGGGCGGGCGCTCAATCACTCGCTCTGGAATAGCGGGCGACTGGGTATTGCGCCAGCGGGCCAAACGATACACCCAGGTTTTGTAGACGTCTTTGATGGCGTTATAGCCACCCACCATGTCGCCATAAAGCGTGGCGTAACCCACGGCCATTTCGCTTTTATTGCCGGTCGTAAGCACCATCAGGCCTTTCTTATTGGAGATCGCCATCAGCAGAACGCCGCGACAGCGCGACTGCAGGTTCTCTTCAGTGGTATCCCGCTCGGTGCCCGCGAAACTTTCTGCTAGCGTGCCCATAAACGCTTCGACCATCGGCTCGATAGGCATTACGTCATAATGAACGCCCAGCATGTCCGCCTGTTCGGCAGCGTCCTGCTTCGAGATATCCGCCGTATAGTGATAAGGCATCATCACTGCTTGTACACGCTGAGGACCCAACGCATCGACGGCGATCGCTAAGGAAAGTGCGGAATCGATACCACCGGAAAGCCCCAGAACAACGCCTTTAAAACCACTTTTGTTGACGTAGTCGCGCAGCCCTGTCACCAGCGCACAGTAAAGGCTCTCTTCAGGCTCAACTTCTGGCTCAATTTCACCCACTTGGGGTTCCCACGTATCAGCGCTCGTTTGCAGCAGTTGAACGGGCATTAAGCCTGCTTGCCAAGAAGGCGCCAGCACTTTAAGTTCGCCTTGGGCGTCTACACAGCTAGAACCACCGTCAAAAACCAGCTCATCCTGCCCGCCGATCGTGTTCACATACACAATCGGGCGGTTTACATCCTGGGCACGCTGCTCTAACAGGCGCAAGCGCTCGCTGGGCTTATCCTGATGATAGGGCGAGGCGTTTAAGCTGATCAGTACTTCTGCGCCGGCTTCGCGGGCAGCATTAACAGGCGTACCTTCCCAAAGGTCTTCACAAATCAGCAGCCCTAGCTTGGCGCCTTTGTGCTCGTAAACCAGCGGTTTGGTGCCCGGCGTAAAGTAGCGCTGCTCATCAAACACCTGATAGTTCGGCAGTGCCTGCTTGGCATACTCCGCTTCCCATTGGCCGTTATACAGCACACCCGCCAGGTTATACCGCTTCCCTTCACGAACGCCCGGATAGCCAATAATCACCAGCACATCGCGGGCGATTTTTTCTGCCATCTTCGCCCGCGCTTCACGCAAGCGAGCTTCCATCGAGGGGCGAAGTAGCAGATCTTCCGGTGGATAACCGGACAAGAAAAGCTCTGGGAAGACAACAATATCCGCCCCATGCTCGATCCTCGCTTCGCGCACCGCTTCAATGGCGCGTGCAGCATTGCCGGGAATATCTCCCACTAAAGGGTCGAGTTGGGCCATTACCAGCGTTAAGTCTTGCATGGGCGTTAAAATCTCTTGAGAATCTTTAGAACACGTTGCCGCTCACCTACGTACATTGTCCCGCAAGGGCTGCCAACTGGCAAAGGTTAGCCGGCGCTCATGTTACTCTAGCTATTATTACATCCCACCATGGGAGTCATAGAGGATGAACCTTTTGATCATTCGGCTGATTATTTTTGCCGTGCTGTTCTATGTGGGCCTGAAACTTTATGGTCTCTACCGAGAGCGCAAACTTTCCCACCAACAGAGTGAACCCGAACGCCATGAAGGCGGACAAATGGTGCGCTGCCGCTGGTGCGATGTCCATGTTCCGGAAGAAGAAGCCCTACGCGATAGCGAACAGTGGTTTTGCTCAAGCGCTCATCGGGATCGTTTTTTGCAAGAGCAACAAGATAAGCAGAACCGCGATTAAAACCGCTACCGATAGACAACGTCAGCCATCAGCTATGCCAAATCCGTGATTAATCGATCTACCGTCGGCTGAAAGGGTGCTGGGTCGATAAGTGGCTCACGCCCTAATAGCTGATCAACCAATACGTGGGTAGACGCAGGTGCAAGCACTAACCCATTGCGGTAGTGGCCCGCATTGACATAAACACCGGACCATCCTGGCAGCGCCCCAATAAATGGAATGCCGTCCGGGGAGCCAGGGCGCAACCCTGCCCAATGATAAGCAACCGGGTGATCTGACAACCCAGGCACAATACTTTCAGCGGTCTGTTTGAGTGACGCCAGTGCTTCACTATCGGTCGTTTTATCAAAACCCGCTTCTTCTAAGGTTGAGCCTACCAACAGCAACCCATCACTACGCGGGATAATATAGCGACCATCTTTCAATACCACGCGCTGCACCAATCCTGGCGGCGCTTGATAAGCAATCATTTGGCCTTTTACGGGGCGTACCGGCAGGCGAATCGTTAAGCTTTCTAACAGCTTGGCTGTCCAGGCGCCACCACATACCACCACCTTTTCAGCGCGCAGCTCCCCTTGCGCGGTCGCAACGCCCAACACCTGTTGGTCATGCGTTATAAAACTATTTACCTCACAGCCTTCATTCAGCACAACGTTCGGCATTGCCAGCAGCCGAGCGCGCAGCGCCTGCCCAAGGCGTGGGTTGCGTACACTGCCAAGTGTCGGCATCCACAACGCACTCTCCTGCGCTGCTGCCACCATGGGCTCCTTCTGACGCACAAACTCAGCGCTAACACGCTCCAGCGGCTTGGCTAAGCCTCTCGCCCAGCCAAGCGCAGTGTCCGCATCATCAACGTTGAGATAGAGCAGCCCTTTTTGGCGATATTCAGGATCAATGCCGGTTTCTTCCAACAAGCGTAGCGACAACGTGGGATACACGCCCTCTGACCAGCGCGAAAGTTGCGAGATGGGCGGCGCATACCGCCATGGGTAAAGCGGCGAGACAATGCCGCCACCTGCCCAAGAAGACTCCTGCCCGCAAATGCCGCGCTCCACTAAAGTAACTTGCTGGCCAGCATCTGCTAGCTGCAGTGCCGTCATCATACCGATCACGCCACCGCCAATAATTAAGAAATTGCTCACAACGTTTGTCCGCTTTGGCTTACATAAAAAACGATCACCGCGAGGTAGGCTGTAGAAAAAACACACGCCTGGAGCCATCATGCCAGCTAACAATAACGGCGTTCCACACACGCGTATCCAAGGCTTTACCCTGATCGAACTTATTATTGCTCTTCTGCTTATTTCAGCCTTAGCCACCTGGGGAGTGCCAAATTTTCAAGCACTTGGCCGAAGCACAGCCGTTACCGCCGATATTAACAGATTGCAGTCTGCCTTTTCGCTGGCTCGCAACACAGCCATCACGCAGCGTAAAACGACCACGGTTTGCCCAACCAATCAGCAAAGAAACAGCTGCACCAGCGACTGGAGTAATGCGCTACTGGTCATCAAGGGGGACGCGATAAATCAAATAACCAGCAGCGATGTCGTTCGTGTCTTTCCTAAGGAGCAGGCAACTACCGTCACTTATAATCGTAACAGGCGGCGTGTGAGCTATAGCACGCTTGGCCACGCAAACGGCTTCAATGGCCGTTTTTATATATGTGCGGCAAGCGCTCCAGGAAAAGTGCTCGTGCTCAGCCGACTGGGGCGCCTGCGCATCGATGAAACGCCCGCCGATTGTTGATCGCGACAGGCGTTTAACCACGGCTAACTCAGGCGATGCCATCCAGATAGCGCTCAGCATCTAGCGCTGCCATGCAACCACTGCCTGCAGAGGTAATCGCCTGACGATAAATATGATCCATCACATCACCACAGGCAAAGACGCCTGGCACGCTGGTAGCGGTAGCATTGCCTTCAAGGCCTGATGTCACCTTGATATAGCCGCCATTCATGTCCAGCTGGCCCTCAAAAATCCCCGTATTAGGGCTATGACCGATAGCGATGAACAAGCCGGGCGCGTGAATCTCTTTGGTAGAACCATCTTTAGTCGACTTAACGCGCACGCCCGTCACACCGCTGTTATCGCCCAACACCTCGTCCACTTCGTAGAACCACTCAAGGGCAATTTTTCCTGCTTCAACTTTCTCAAATAGCTTGTCCTGGAGGATTTTCTCGGCGCGCAGCGTGTCGCGACGGTGCACCAAAGTAACCTTAGAGGCGATATTTGAAAGGTACAGCGCTTCCTCAACAGCGGTGTTGCCGCCCCCCACCACAATCACTTCTTGATTGCGATAAAAGAAGCCATCGCAGGTAGCGCAAGCAGACACCCCTTGCCCCATAAATTGCTGCTCGGTTGGCAAGCCCAGATAGCGTGCGCTGGCACCGGTGGCAATAATCAGCGCATCACAGGTGTAAATGCCGCTGTCCCCTTTTAAGGTATACGGCTTCTCACCTAAGCTGACCTCATTGATATGGTCGAACAACACTTCCGTATTAAAACGCTCAGCGTGCTGCTTCATGCGCTCCATCAACTCTGGCCCCTGAACACCTTGTGCGTCGCCGGGCCAGTTATCGACATCGGTTGTGGTGGTCAATTGGCCACCTGCCTGCAGGCCGGTAATCAGCAGCGGTTTTAAGTTAGCACGGGCTGCGTAAACCGCTGCCGTATACCCGGCAGGGCCGGAACCAAGAATAATTAAACGTTCATGACGCGTTTCCATGACACCACCTTTGTCACAATTGAGCAGATATCGTTTGCAAGAGAGTCTGCCTGAAATGGCGTCAAGTACAAGCAATTACAAGGGTTAGCCTTCGCGATTAGGCGAAGACGCCTTGAAAGCCGGGGGTGAAACACCCATGTGCTATTAATAAGATAAGCCATACTGGGGATAAGCCACATTAAAGCAAAGCAGTGACCGTCGCGCCTAAGCATTGCGATCAGCAAATTGTGATCAGCAATTCGCTTAAGGCCAAGCAATCATAGGAGAGACCAATGGGCAAGATACCCGATACGCTCACCACGCTAGAAGTAGGCAACCAGCAGTATCATTACTATAGCCTGCCAAAAGCCGCCGACGCGCTCGGCAACATTGACCGGCTACCCAAAACGCTCAAAATTCTGCTCGAAAACCAGCTGCGCTTTGGCGATGACGAAAGTGTTGATCAAGAGGACATTCAGGCGCTAGTGGACTGGCAAAAAGAGGGCAAATCAAGCCGTGAAATAGGCTACCGCCCTGCCCGCGTCCTCATGCAAGATTTCACCGGCGTGCCAGGGGTTGTAGACCTTGCCTCTATGCGCGCTGCCGTTGAGAAGCTCGGCGAAGATCCCGCCCGCATTAACCCGCTTTCCCCTGTTGATCTGGTTATTGACCACTCGGTGATGGTCGACAAGTTCGGCAATGCTGCCGCGTTTCAAGAAAACGTCGATATCGAAATGCAGCGCAACCGTGAGCGCTACGAGTTTCTGCGCTGGGGCCAGCAAGCGTTCGACAACTTTAGCGTTGTCCCCCCCGGCACCGGCATTTGCCACCAGGTTAACCTCGAGTACCTGGGTCGCGCAGTGTGGACAAAAGAGCAGGATGGCCAGACGTTTGCCTACCCGGACACCTTAGTCGGCACCGACTCCCATACCACTATGATCAACGGCCTGGGCGTACTTGGCTGGGGCGTCGGCGGTATCGAAGCGGAAGCCGCCATGCTTGGCCAGCCGGTCTCGATGCTGATTCCAGAAGTCGTTGGCTTCAAGCTGAACGGCAAACTGCGCGAAGGCATTACCGCCACCGATCTGGTGCTTACCGTGACTGAAATGCTGCGCAAAAAAGGCGTGGTAGGTAAGTTTGTTGAATTCTACGGTGATGGCCTTAAAGATTTGCCGTTGGCCGACCGTGCCACTATTGCCAATATGGCACCAGAGTATGGCGCGACCTGTGGCTTTTTCCCTGTAGACGACGAAACGCTTAACTACATGCGCCTTACCGGCCGTGAAGATGACCAAATTGCGTTGGTAGAGGCCTATAGCAAGGCGCAGGGCTTATGGCGCGAACCTGGCGATGAGCCGATCTTTACCGACTCCCTCAGCCTCAACATGGACGAGGTAGAAGCGAGTCTTGCTGGCCCGAAACGCCCCCAAGACCGTGTGGCACTGAAAGACATGGCCGCCGCCTTTGACAAGTTCATGCAAGAGGACGCCAGCGCGGACACAACCGCAAACGGGGAATTCTCCTCGGAAGGCGGTCAAACTGCGGTAGGGGTTGAACGCAGCTTTAAACATGACACCAGCCAAACCGTTAAACTTAACGATAAGGATTTCAGCCTCGATCCAGGTGCCGTGGTAATTGCCGCTATCACCTCATGTACCAATACCTCCAACCCCAGCGTCATGATGGCAGCCGGGCTGCTGGCACGTAATGCACTCCAAAAGGGGCTTACCACGAAACCTTGGGTTAAGACCTCGCTTGCCCCCGGCTCCAAAGTGGTGACCGATTACTTAGCAGCCGCGAACTTAAGCGATGACCTGAATGCACTGGGCTTTAACTTAGTGGGTTATGGCTGTACGACGTGTATCGGCAACTCCGGCCCGCTGCCCGATGAGATCGAAAAAGCGATCAACAGCGGCGACCTTGCCGTGGCATCGGTGCTTTCAGGCAACCGTAACTTTGAAGGCCGTGTGCACCCGCTAGTCAAAACAAACTGGCTCGCCTCACCGCCCTTGGTGGTCGCCTATGCGTTAGCCGGTAACGTACAGTGCAACTTAACGACCGACCCGCTTGGCCAGGACAATGACGGCAACCCGGTTTATCTCAAAGACATCTGGCCTTCTCAAGCAGATATCGCCACTGCCGTTGAACAGGTCAACACCGAGATGTTCCGCAAAGAGTATGGTGCGGTATTTGAAGGCGACGATACCTGGAAAGCGATCAACGTTCCTGAAAGCAAAGTTTACCAGTGGCCTGAATCGACCTACATTCAGCACCCGCCGTTTTTCGAAGGCATGGAGCGTGAGCCGGACGCCATTGAAGATGTTGAAAACGCCCGAGTGTTAGCCCTGCTAGGCGACTCGGTGACCACCGACCATATCTCCCCGGCCGGCTCTATCAAACCCGATAGCCCTGCGGGTCGTTATCTGCAAGAGCATAGCGTTAAGCCCGTCGACTTCAACTCCTACGGCTCACGTCGAGGTAACCATCAAGTAATGATGCGTGGCACCTTTGCCAACGTGCGCATTAAAAATGAAATTCTGGACGGGGTTGTTGGTGGTGAAACCCGCCACGTTCCCAGCGGCGAGCAAATGGCGATTTACGATGCTGCCATGAAATATAAGGAGGAAGGCACTCCCCTAGTGGTGATTGCTGGTAAAGAGTATGGCACCGGCTCTTCACGGGACTGGGCAGCAAAAGGCACCCGCTTATTAGGTGTGCGCGCGGTTATCGCCGAGTCCTATGAACGTATTCACCGCTCAAACCTAATTGGAATGGGCGTGGTACCGCTGCAGTTCCCTGAAGGTGAAAGCCGTGCAACGCTTGGTTTGACCGGTGATGAAGAAATATCAATTGCTGGCTTAAGCGATTTAAGCCCAGGGGGCAGCGTAAAAATTGTCATCAAAAATGACGATGGGGAACGCACCGTTGATGCCAAGTGCCGAATTGATACCGTCAATGAGCTGGCTTACTACCGCCACGGTGGTATCCTTCACTACGTGTTGCGCAAAATGATCGGCGCAGCTTAAAGGCAAAACCTACCAATGCTTGCATAGCCCCCACCATGGTGGGGGCTTTTTTTTGCGCCCTGGTTTTGCTGTTTGGCTTCTCGCTATTAAGCTTAGAAGGCCCTGCGGCGATAAGCACGATACTCGGGCGACCAGCACGCTCTCTCGATACGCTCACGTAATTCGGTGCCGCTTGTTTTAAGCGCCACGCCGTTTTGCTGGGCCTGGGCTGCGACTTCAAAGGCAATCGATTTACTAATATCACGAATCCGCGACAACGGCGGTAGCAGTGCGCCCTTGCCCTCCTTAACCAGCGGCGCTTCGCGCGCCAGCGCCCGAGAGGCGCTCATCAACATTTCATCAGTCACGCGATTAGCATTCGCGGCAATCACACCTAAGCCAATACCGGGGAAGATATAGGCATTGTTACATTGGGCAATTGGATAGGTGCGGCCGTTATACACCACCGGTGCAAAAGGGCTGCCAGTCGCGACTAGCGCTTGGCCGTCGGTCCAGCGAATCACATCTTCGGGTACCGCTTCTGCCTGAGAAGTAGGGTTCGACAGCGGCATAATCACCGGATGTTCGCAGCCCGCGTGCATGGTACGCACCACTTGTTCGGTGAAAATACCGCGCTTGCCGCACACACCAATCAATATCGTTGGTTTCATTTGGGCAATGGTTTCTTCAAGCCCCTGACCATTCCAGTTAGCCACCAGCTCCGAATCGTGGGCCAAACGGCGCTGGAAATCCCGCTGCCAAGGCTGATCAGTGGTCATCAATCCATCTCGATCAACAATAAATATTCGCGCCCGTGCTTCGCTTTCAGTCAGCCCCTCTGCCTGCATGGCCACGACCACCTGCTCAGCAATACCACAGCCTGCCGAACCGCCACCAACAAACACTACGCGCTGCTGGGCAATCGTTTCATCGCGGGCCTGGCACGCCGCCATTAAGGTGCCCACTACCACTGATGCGGTACCTTGCACATCGTCATTAAAGCAGCATAAATCGTCACGGTAGCGCTCTAAAAGCGGTACCGCATTGGCCTGGGCAAAGTCTTCGAACTGCAGCAGAACGTTCGGCCAGCGACGTTTTACAGCGGCAATAAATTCCCCCATAAACGCATCGTACTCTTCCTGGCTAACCCGCTCATGACGCCAGCCCATATACATAGGGTCGTCCAGCAATGCCTGATTGTTAGTGCCCACATCAATCATAATCGGCAACGTATAGGCGGGGCTAATACCACCACAAGCGGTATAAAGTGCCAGCTTACCAATGGGAATGCCCATCCCACCAATCCCCTGATCACCCAGCCCTAGAATCCGCTCACCATCGGTGACAACAATCACCTTAACGTTATCCTTGGTGGCACTGCGCAGGATATCGTCCATATGCTCGCGATCCGGATAGCTGATGAACAGCCCCCGGTGATTGCGATAAATATTAGAGAACTCCTGACATGCCTGCCCAACCGTAGGGGTATAAATAATCGGTAGCATCTCTTCTAGATGCTGAGAGACCAAGCGAAAGTACAGCGTTTCATTGTCGTCTTGGATGGCACGCAGATGAATATGCTTCTCTAAATCACTATGACACTGTTGATACTGGCGATATGCTCTCGACAACTGCTCGTCAATGGTCTCCACTTTTTGCGGCAATAAACCAATCAAGTTAAACGCTAGCCGCTCCTCTTGAGTAAACGCGCTGCCTTTGTTCAATAGCGGCATTTCAAGCAAAGAAGGACCGGCGTAAGGAATGTACAGGGGGCGTTTACTCTTCGTAGACATAGGCACTCTCTTTTTATGTCGATTGCTATTGCAATGCAGCAACGCTGGGCGTTGGCGGCGTTTCGCATAATGTAACATGCTAGTACGACAAAGGTGGGAGGGACATAAATAATGGCAATAAAAAAACGCCTTGGTAGCTACCAAGGCGTTCATAAAAAGCATTAAAACTGATCAACCACTAGCAGCTTTTAGCAGCAGGTTGGCGGCCTTCAACACCGTTAAAAAAGAACGGCCGCAGCTTAACGCCCACCATGTTGCCGGCGAACGCCGCAACCATCCATAGCCAGCCATGCAAGCTGCCAGAGGCAATACCGCTGAAGTAAGCGCCAATATTGCAACCAAATGCCAGCCGTGCGCCATACCCCAGCATGACGCCACCAATAACAGCTGCTAATAGGGATTTAAACGGGATGCGGAAGTTGGGAGCAAAGCGCCCAGCTAGGCTCGCGGCGGCAAGCGCCCCCAGCATGATGCCAACATTCATCACCGTCGTGATATCACTCCATACACTCGCCTCTAATGCCGCAGCATTACCCGGCGCTTGCCAATAACCCCACTGACTGACATCGCCACCAACGAGTTCAAACCCTTTCGCACCCCACAGCGCGAACGCAGAGGTAATGCCCCAAGGGCGACCAGCAAGGGCTAACGTTGCGAAATTGAGTAGCGCTAGCGCCACTGCGCCAGTAATCAACGGCCACGGACCCGTTAACCAGCGCTGACTGCCAGGCTTATCGACCAGCGGTGCCTGCTCCAAGTGACCATGACGACGCTTTTCCATAATCACAGTAAACGCAGCAATCGTCGCAAACAGCACCAAGCTAATCGCAATACCACCGCCAGCACCTGCTACATTCACCAGCGACACAGGCTGAAACGCTGGCAAGCTCTGCCACCACGCAAAATGCGCTGAACCAATCACCGACCCAACAATGAAGAACAGCAGCGTAATTAACATTCGTGCATTACCACCACCTGCAGTAAACAGCGTGCCCGACGCACATCCGCCACCTAACTGCATGCCCACACCAAAGATAAACGCCCCCACCACGACCGAAATACCAATCGGCGCAACAAAACCACTCACGCTGGTGCCAAACAGTGAACCGGCGCTTAACGCCGGAAAAAACAGCACCACTGCAATCGCCAGCATCACCATTTGGGCACGCAAACCACGGCCCCGCCGCTCGGTGATAAATACCCGCCAAGCAGCAGTAAAGCCAAATGCCGCGTGATACAGCACCAGCCCAAGCAAGCCGCCAACAATCATTAAGAGACCAATATTGGCGCCAAACACCACACCGATAATCACCGCGCCCAGCACGATGGCTGCCGTTGAGAGTAATGGCACCCGGTTCTGACTAGGTGCCACTGCAGAAATCGTCGACATAGCTCACCTTCTAACAACGCCAAAAGCGCCTGTTAGAAACAGGCGCTTGGCTGAGTTGGACAATAATGAGAAGCCTAACGCTGGCTGTAGAACGCTGGAAATTCTTTATTCAGCAGTGCATATGCTTTTAAAGAATATTAAACAAAGCGCCCTAAGCCTACCGCGGAACGTAAGCGATCCATGGTGACGGCGGCTTCTTCTCTAGCGCGATCAGCACCTTTTTGCAGCACCGCTTCAATATGTGCTGGGTCTTCCATGAGCGCGATGTAACGCTCGCGGGGTGCGGTTAAGTGCGCATTCAAGTAATCAAACACCTGGTTCTTAGCGTCGCCCCAGCCAATCCCTGCCACGTACTGCTCGCGTAGTGCAGCGGCTTCCTCATTGCTGGCAAACGCTGAGAATATCTGGAACAGCGTGCAGGTGTCTGGGTCTTTGGGCTCACCGGGTTCCAGTGAATTGGTTTTGATTTTGCGCACCAGCTTCTGCAGCTTTTTCTCGCTGGAGAAAAGCGGGATCGTATTGTTATAGCTTTTGGACATTTTGCGACCGTCCAAGCCCTTCAACACTTCGCCTTTTTCATCCACAACGGCTTCAGGCTGAACAAAATACTGGCCTTTAAACATGTGGTTGAAACGTCCAGCGATATCACGCGCCATTTCAATGTGCTGAATCTGGTCGCGCCCTACCGGCACTTTATTGGCATTAAACATTAAGATGTCGGCGGCCATTAACACCGGGTAACCGAACAAGCCCATGGTGACGCCTTTATCAGGGTCTTGGTCACCGGCTTCTTCATTTTCAGCGACCGCTGCTTTGTATGCGTGGGCGCGGTTCATCAGCCCCTTGGCGCATACACAAGACAGCATCCACATTAATTCGGGAATTTCAGCGATATCCGACTGACGATAAAAAATGGCGTTATCGGTATCTAACCCTAGCGCAAGCCACGTGGCGGCAATTTCCAGACGCGACTCTTGCACACGCTTCGGATCTTGGCATTTGATCAGCGCGTGATAGTCAGCAAGAAAGTAAAACGACTGTACATTGGGGTCTTGGCTTGCCTCAATGGCAGGCTTAATAGCCCCCACATAGTTACCAAGATGTGGCGTTCCGGTCGTGGTAATCCCGGTCAGCACGCGGGTTTTGGCTGTCTGACTCATAGTGTGGATCCAGCTGGATAAAGGTCAAAAAAGGTAAGTCATTGTACACTTAATGCCAAACTACCGTCGCCTGTGTCTGATGGCTTTCCTCACTCTCCTCTACTTTGATAAATACAGGTAGGCTCTGCGCCAGTAACGTTTCACTATCGGTATTGGCATTAGTAATAACCGCACCTAACGCCACTACCCAAGGTTGGCCGTCACGCTCAATGGGCGTAAATAAGCAACTATCGTGTTCGCAGTCATCGCCCAGCAGCGTGGTTAATGGGTGCGCTACGACATCTTCCCAGCGGAGAGTTTGATCGCTATTGATGGTGAGCACGTTGCTTCCCCACTCCAATTCACTAAAAGAAGCCACTGCTTGCGAGGCGGCTATTTCAGCGCGCATTTGCGCTAACGTCGACGCCCGGTAATTACTCGCTAAGCGTTCATCCACAAACGCAGATTGAACGCAGATAACGCCAATAATCAACGCGCTAGCTAACAGTGCCATCACCACAACTAGCGCAGCGCCCTGCTCCTGCGTTCGCGGTCTAAGCTGCATATCGCCTCCTTGCTCACACTCCATACATCTCATGGGCTAGCCGAAAACGTAGGCTGCAGAACAGCCTCTCGATGGGTAACGTGGAAATCGATATTGGCCCCTTGCCGACCTAATGGCAGTGACACCACGCTAACCCCATTGGTGGCGGGTGCTCCAAGCGGTTCATCCCGCTCACAGCTAGCGCCAGCGTCATAATCAAAGGTGACCAGCGGCTGAGCCTCCTGCATATCCTGAACCGTGCAGCGACAGCCAGACTCAATTACCACGCACTGCAAGCGAAAAAAAGGCGCTCCGTTTGAGTCGGTAGCGCCGTGCCTGCGTAGGGTGTCGGTAATCGATGTCGCCGCGTAAAGAAGCGCTTCCTGATTCCGCCCCAATTGATCCACCTGCTTAAACGTATGAAAGGTGCTTAAGAAAAGCTGTCCAGCACCTAGAATCACCACCATACCAATGGCCATGGCGACCAGTAGTTCTGTTAACGTAAAACCGCGCTGCACATCCATGGCAGGCCCACCTTTACGGCTGGTTGGGAAGTTGGAACACGTAGTTGAAGATATCGTCGGACTCATTAGGCTCAGTCCGCAAGCGCACCACCACATCAAACCGACAGCCTTGGCGCTCAATACGACTCTCTTGCCCCTGGGCATAGCCAAGCGCCGCCTGTTGACCTGCAAACCAATGGCTGTGCCATGCGGACTCAATGGTGGCTAACGGAATCGTGTCACAGTCTTGGTACGAGGAAAGTGCTGCCCATATCCGCTCTTGGGCATCTACCGCTGCGACGTTCGCTAGCGACTGCGTGTAGCCTGCACTAGCGCTTTGCAGTGCTGTCACCTGCATCGCGGCAACGCCTATCAGCCCAAACGCTAAAATCACCAGCGCGATAAGCGCCTCGATTAGCGAAAGGCCGCTTTGCCTAACCATTTACCAGCACGCCTCAGGCAGGCGCTCGCCCCGCGCATTAAATTGAATATCGCTGTTACAACCGTCAGTTTGAGATGTTGCCGCCGTCAGTAAAAACCCACCATCGTCCTCACTGCCGTCATCGGCCGTAATCATGTAATTACCATCGGGAGAAGAGGGAGTAAATGAGCAGTCGGCATAAGCGTATTGGCGGGAGTAGCAGCGCTCAAGCTCGGCGGCGGCCTGCAACAGGCCAGCATGGGCATCTGTGCGTAGCGAACGCTCAACATAGCGGGTGTAACTGGGGTAGGCAATGCCCGCCACTATGCCAATGATAGCGACGGCAATCAGCATTTCAATGAGCGTAAAACCGTGCTGACGAGCTTCCTGGCGCCCAGCACGGTTAGCAAAAGGCAAAGGCACTGAACGCGCTCCTGTATCAGTTGGCCCATACGCTGAGTATGTCGCAAACCGATAGGCTTTGCATCAGTCGCTTACAATCACCTGCTCACGCAGCTCTTTCGGCATAGAGAAGGTAATATTTTCTTCGCGGCCCTGCAGCTCAACAGGCACCTCTGCGCCAAACGTTTGCAGCTTGTCGATAACACCTTTCACCAGCACTTCTGGCGCACTGGCCCCGGCGGTGACACCAATACGGCTAACACCTTCTAGCCACGCTGGCGCAATTTGGTCGGCATTATCGATTAAATAGGCAGGCGTGCCCATCCGCTCGGAAAGTTCGCGCAGGCGATTAGAGTTGGAGCTATTGGGGCTGCCGACGACCAACACCAAGTCGCTATCTGCCGCTAGCTCACGCACCGCATCCTGGCGGTTTTGAGTGGCATAACAGATATCATCTTTGCGTGGCCCCTGGATCTCTGGGAACTTCTCCCGCAATGCATCAATCACCTTAGCGGTGTCATCCATCGAGAGCGTGGTTTGAGTCACAAACGCCAGCGCTGACGGGTCATTGACGGCTAACTTCGCCACGTCCTGCTCATCTTCGACCAGGTAAATCTGGCCACCGTGAGAAGTGTCGTAACGCCCCATGGTGCCTTCGACTTCCGGATGACCTTCGTGACCAATCAAAATGCACTCTTGGCCGCGCTTAGCATAACGCAACACTTCCAAATGCACTTTGGTAACCAATGGACAGGTCGCATCGAAGACTTTGAGACCACGCTGCTCAGCCTCTTGTTGCACGGCACGGGAGACACCGTGAGCCGAGAAAATCACGATCACGTCGTCAGGCACTTCATGCAGCTCTTCAACGAACACCGCGCCACGTTCGCGCAATGTTTCAACCACAAAGCGGTTATGTACCACCTCGTGGCGTACGTAAATGGGCGGACCGAAGACATCTAGCGCGCGGTTGACGATGTCGATCGCGCGATCCACGCCAGCACAAAAACCGCGCGGGTTCGCCAGCTTGATCTGTATTGGCTGAGAGGACTCTGATGACTGCATAAAAGCGCCTTGATGCAACTTGCATCGCCGGTTAAATGAAAACGAGTGCTTAAAATCAGTGTTTGGTGATGGGCGTTACGTTCAGCACATCGACTTCAAACGTCAACGTGCGACCTGCTAGCGGATGATTAAAATCCACTTCCACACGGTCGCCATCTATGGTTTTGACCACGCCAGGCAATTCCGTTCCCGCTTTATCAGCAAATGACATCACCATGCCGATTTCTGGCGCTTCATCACCGAAATCGGCGCGCTTCAGCGTTTGAATATTTTGCGGGTTATGCTGCCCAAAGGAGTGCTCAGGTGTGATTTGAAACGACCCGCTCTGGCCTGCGGCCATCCCTTTAATCGGGTGTTCGAAACCAGGTGGCAAGTTACCGTCGCCATACTGGAACGTCGCCGGGGCTTTCTCTTTGGTGGAATCGACTACCGTGCCATCTTCCAGCTTCAGCGTGAAGTGCAGGGTAATCTCCATACCATCATCAATTAGGTAGTCCATGGTTCCTCACTCGTCACTCTATGGCTTTCAATCACGCTGCTGTAGCGCGGCTTTCTTACGACGTCGATCACCCATTATCGACTCCCAAATTAACCCCACCGCTCCCAGCGTAATGCCGATATCCGCCACATTAAAGGCAGGATAGTACCAACCAGCGGCATGGAACGATAAAAAGTCCACCACATAGCCATGTACTAAACGGTCATACAGATTACCCAGGGCACCGCCAATAATCAGCGGCAACGCCACGGCCAGCAGCTTTTCATCGGCCTTAACGCGGGAAAGCCAGACGGTTAAGCCAATGCTGGCACCAATGGCAATCAGCGCAAAGAACCAGCGCTGCCAGCCGGGATGGTCCGCTAAAAAGCTGAACGCAGCGCCAGTATTGTGCAGCAGCGTTAGGTTGAAAAACGGCAGCACCTCAACGGGCTGGGCGTAATTCAACAAATGGCTGGCGGTGTATTTGGTCAGCAAATCTAACACGATGATCGCCACCGCTAGCCACAGCCAGCGCAGCGGCCGCCGCATCGGCGGCCGCTGGTGTGGATCATTGGTGGTTGACGCAGTGTTAGGCATAGTAACGAATCTCGCCGCTGCCTTCTGGAAGATTGCTGATACAGCGACCACACAGGTCGGAATGCTCAGCATGAGTGCCTACATCAGCACGATGGTGCCAGCAGCGCTCGCACTTCTGGTGCTCGCTTCCGCTAACCGCCACTTTCAAGCCTTCAAGCTCGGTGCTTTCTGCGTTGGCGGCATCCACTAGCGGTGCTAGATGGACTTCACTGGTGAGCATCACGAAGCGCAGCTCGTCGCCCAATTTAGACAGCGTAGCGTTCAGTTCATCGCTCACGTAAAGCGTAACTTCCGCCGCCAAGCTGCCCTTGATGACTTTGGCATTACGGGCGTCTTCCAAGCACTTGTTCACCGAATGCTTCACTTCCAGCACTTGCTCCCAGAAGGCACGGCCCAGCTCAGCGCCATCCTCTAAGGTGCCAAGCCCAGTGTAGTAAGTTTCCAGCAGTACGCTGTCGCCACGCTTGCCAGGAATATGCTCGTAGATCTCCTCAGCGGTAAACGACAGGATCGGTGCAATCCAGCGGCTCAGCGCTTCAACCACATGATAAAGCGCGGTTTGCGCGCTACGGCGGGCGAGTGAATCCGTTTGGGTGGTGTACTGGCGATCCTTGATGACATCCAGGTAGAAGCCGCCTAATTCCCGTGCGCAGAAACCGTGTACCTGCTGATACACATCCAGGAAACGGTACTCTTCATAGGCTTTTTCGATACGCCCCTGCAGCTGTGCCGCACGGTCAACCACCCACTGATCCAGTGCCAGCATATCGCCAAAAGCCACCTGATCGTTAGCCGGATCAAAACCGTTCAAGTTAGAAAGCAAAAAGCGTGCAGTGTTGCGGATACGACGATACACATCGGCGGTACGCTTCAAGATTTCATCCGACACCGCCATTTCACCGGAGTAGTCGGTAGACGCTACCCAAAGGCGTAAAATATCAGCGCCCAACTTATCCATCACACTTTGCGGCGCGACCACATTCCCCAACGATTTGGACTGCTTACGGCCCTGTGAATCGACGGTAAAGCCATGGGTTAGTAGCTGACGATATGGCGCATGACCATCAATCGCCGATCCGGTCAGTAGCGACGAATGGAACCAGCCACGGTGCTGGTCCGAGCCTTCCAGGTACAAATCAGCACGCGGGCCACTTTCATGACCATGAGGGTGCGAGCCACGCAGCACATGACGATGCGTGGAGCCGGAGTCAAACCAGACATCCAATGTATCGGTGACTTTGTCGTACTCAGCAGCTTCGGCACCGAGTAGCTCAGCGGGGTCGAGTTTAAACCACGCTTCAATACCCTCTTGCTCGACACGCTTAGCCGCCTCTCCCATCAACTCAACCGTCTTGGGGTGCAGCTCGCCCGTTTGCTTATGCAAGAAGAACGGAATCGGCACGCCCCAGTTACGCTGGCGGGAGATACACCAGTCCGGGCGATTAGCGATCATGCTATGCAAACGCGCCTTGCCCCACGCGGGGGTAAATTCGGTGGCTTCGATGCCTTCCAACGCCCGCTCACGCAGGGTTTTACCGTCTTTACCTTGAATATCCATGCCCACAAACCACTGGGCAGTGGCACGATAAATCACCGGGGACTTATGGCGCCAGCAGTGCATATAGCTGTGCTTGATGGGCGTGTGCGCCATTAGCGCATTAACCTCGCGCAGCTTCTCAACGATATGCGGGTTAGCTTTCCAGATCATCTGGCCGCCGAAGAACGGCAGATCATCAGCGTAAACACCGTTCCCCTGCACTGGGTTAAGCATGTCGTCAAAGCTCATGTCATGCTCACGGCAGGTGATAAAGTCATCCATACCGTAAGAAGGCGCTGAGTGAACGATGCCCGTGCTACCCACTTCGGACTCAACGTAATCCGCGAGGTAAACCGGCGAGAGGCGGTCATAGAACGGATGACGGAAATTGATTAGATCCAGCGCTGCACCTTGCGCGGTAGCGATTACGCTGCCCGTCAGCTCAAAACGCTCTAAACAGCTTTCCACCAGCTCTTCTGCGAGCAGCAGCAGGCGTTCGCCGGTATCCACGAGCGCATAGGTAAACTCAGGGTGAACGTTCAACGCCTGGTTAGCGGGGATTGTCCAAGGCGTGGTGGTCCAGATCACCACCGCCGCAGGCTTGGGCAATTCGCTTAGACCAAAGGCCGCCGCTAGCTTGTCGGCATCTTCTACCGGGAAAGCGACGTCGATGGCGTCGGATTTCTTATCGGCATATTCAACTTCCGCTTCAGCCAAGGCCGAGCCACAATCAAAGCACCAGTTGACCGGCTTTAGGCCTTTGAACACATAGCCCGCATCCACCATTTCCGCCAAGGCACGGATTTCGCCCGCTTCATTAGCGTAATCCATCGTGCGGTATGGGTGGTCCCAGTCACCGATGATGCCCAGGCGAACAAAGTCAGCTAGCTGCGTTTCGATCTGCGCACCGGCATATTCACGGCAAAGCTCGCGGGCTTTACCCGCGGCCAAATGTTTACCGTGGGTGGTTTCTACCTTGTGCTCAATAGGCAGACCGTGGCAATCCCAGCCTGGCACGTAAGGGGCATCAAAACCCGCCAGATTCTTCGACTTAACAATAATGTCTTTAAGGATTTTATTGAGAGCGTGACCAATATGGATGCTGCCGTTGGCGTAGGGAGGGCCATCGTGCAGAACAAACAGCGGCGCACCCGCGCGGGCATCGCGCAAGCGCTGGTATAGGTTCATATCCTGCCATTTAGAAACGCGCCCTGGCTCCTGCTTCGGCAGCATGCCGCGCATAGGAAAGTCGGTTTCTGGCAAGTTTAGCGTGTGCTTATAATCCATAGTCCGGTCAGCCGTCGTTAGCATCGGCGGCGTTATCCGCCGAAGAGAAATCAGAAGAAGCGGTCTCACGCCCAAGCGGGGCCGAGGCCAGCGGAAGAGAATTCATGCAGCCAGCACCCGCTGCTGCGAAGTAGCGGCGCGCTCTGGCTTGATCGTGTTCAATTTGCGTTTTTAGCGCATCAAAGTCGTCAAACTTCACTTCCCCACGCAAACGCGCGCAGGGGTAAACCGTCAGCCGCTGACCATAGAGGTCGCCTGAGAAATCCAACAGATGAACTTCCAGCGTGGGGCGTTTAGACCCCACCGTTGGCCGAAAGCCAACATTCGCTACGGCGGGATAACGCTGACCATTAGCCAGCTCGGCCACCACAGCAAACACGCCGCGCAGCGTTAATGGCTGAGGCAACAGCGGCAGGTTAGCAGTGGGCACACCAATAGTGCGCCCTAGCTGCTGGTCGCGTACCACACGGCCATGCAGCGAATACGACCTGCCCAGCAGGCGTGCAGCCACGTCAAAGTTACCGCTGGCCAGTAAGGTACGCACGCGTGAACTGGATACCCGCTCGTCATCAACTTTAAAGGTGCGCGTGTGCTCTACACCAAACCCTTCCACCTGCCCGACAGTTTTAAGCAAGGTGAAGTCGCCACGGCGGTCGCAGCCAAAGCGGAAGTCATCACCCACCACCAGATGCTTCACCCCCAAGCCCTTAATTAGCACTTGATCGATAAACTCGCGCCCGGTCAGGCTGCGCAAGGCATCGTTGAAAGGCAGGCACAGCACCTGTTCGGCACCATGATCACGCAGCAAGCGAACTTTTTCACGCAGGCGGGTAAGCCGCGGCGGTGCTTGATCACCAGCAAAAAACTCCCGCGGCTGAGGCTCAAACACCACCACGGTCAACGGCACCTTCAAGCGCGCCGCATGCTCACGGCACTGCTGCAGGATCGCCTGATGGCCGCGATGCACACCATCAAAATTACCGATGGTGGCAACGCAGCCCCGATGAGCCGCTGTCAGATTGTGCAGACCTCGAATGACGTGCATGGCACCTCTTTTTTAAAAGCCTTTTTTAAAAGCGTTTGATTATAACGAACGCGCTGATCAGGTGCAGGGGAAGATTACTTTCGCCCTGGCATCACCTTTTTAATCACCCTAACGCTGCCTATTGGCGCATCAGCTATTCATCTTAAAGTGACGCAGCCGCAGGCCAAACGCGGTCAACCAGGCAAAGTAAAGCCCGCCACCCAGCACGACTAACCCTGCTACCCAGCGAATGCGCTGCCACAGTTCAAAATCAAGCCACTCCTGCCAGTCGGGGGCAGCCAGATAAAGCGCAATACTCATCAACGCGCTACCGCCCACCAGTTGTACTGCGTAGCGTCCCCACCCCGGCTGAAAGATCAACACCTTCTGGCGATAGAGCAGATATCCCAGCAGCCCAGCATTTAAAAATGCCGACAGTGCAGTCGCCAATGCCAAGCCTGCGTGAGCAAGCGGCCAAATTAACAGCAGGTTGAACACCATGTTAGCCACCATGGCGATAATGCCCACTTTGACCGGTGTTTTAGTATCCTGACGAGCAAAGAAGCCCGGTGCTAACACCTTGATCAGCATAAACGCCACCAATCCAAAGGCGTAAGCGCGTAGGCTCATGGCGGCCATTTGAATATCGGTATCGGTCATTGCCCCGTAGTGGAACAAGGTAATCAAAAACGGTTCTGCCAGCACGGCCAGTGCCAGCGCGGCAGGCACCCCCAATAGCAGCACAACGCGAATGGCCCAGTCTAGCATCGCTGAAAAGTGTTCGGTGGACTGCTCCGCATGACGCTTGGAAAGTGCAGGCAAAATAATTGTGCCAATCGCCACACCGAAGACCCCAAGCGGAAGTTCGACCAACCTATCCGAATAGTACAGCCAAGACACGCTGCCCGCCGTTAACAACGAGGCCAACACCGTATCCAGCAGTAAGTTAATTTGCGATACCGATACGCCAAACAGCGCGGGAGCCATCAGCTTCAGAATGCGCTTCACGCCTTCGTGGGCAAAATTTGGCCACGGGGTCGGCAGCAACCCAAGGCGCAGCAAAAACGGCACCTGAAACGCTAACTGGGCAGCACCCGCAATCAACACCCCCCAGGCCAGCGCCATGGCGGGCTCTTCCATTAACGGCATTAGCAGTAGCGCCGCGCCAATCAGCGAAATATTCAGCAGCACGGGGGTGAACGCGGGTACCGCAAAGCGGTTCCAGGTATTCAGCACGCTACCCGAAAAAGCGGTTAACGAAATCAGTAGCAAATAGGGAAACGTCAGGCGCAGCATGTCGGCTGTCATGGCCAGCTTTTCGGGGTCGCGCCCGAAGCCGGGGGCAAATACCCACACCAGCCACGGGGCGCCCAGCATCGCCAACGCTGTTATTAGCGCCAAAATAGCCGTCAGGCTGCCCGCTACCGCATTCAGTAGCTCGCGAATTTCCTGCTTACTGCGCTGGGTTGAGTACTCTGAAAGCACCGGCACAAAGGCTTGGTTAAACGCCCCTTCGGCAAACAAACGGCGCAGAAAATTAGGAATTTTAAACGCAACGAAGAACGCATCCGAGCCGTTGCCTGCCCCCAAGAAGGTGGCAACCACCACATCGCGCACCAACCCCATCACACGCGACAACATGGTCATGGCACTGACCACTAACCCAGAGCGCATCAACCCGCGGCGCGGGGGCGACATATTTGCTTGCGGTGGCGTGTTGGCGGTCATCACTCAATCCATAGCGACTAAAACAAGAGACCCAAAGTCGCCGCGGGCAACGCGACGTATAGACACAAAAAAACCGGCCGCAGCCGGTTTTTTTATGGCGCCTGCCGGCTTACGCCGCCAGAGCCTTAATGCGCTTGTTCAAGCGGCTTTTCAGACGTGCAGCTTTCTTCTTAGAAAGAACGTCTTTATCAGCGATGCGGTCGACAACCGGCTGCATTGCCCGGAACTCTTCCATCGCTTTGCCATGATCGCCGGTGCTGATCGCTTTGATCACACGCTTGATGTAGGTGCGGACCATGCTGCGCTGGCTGGCTTTCAGGACGCGACGAGTCTCGGCCTGGCGGGCGCGCTTGCGTGCTTGCTTGCTGTTCGCCACAGGTATCTCCTTGGAGAATAAAGGTTGCCAATAAACGGCAACGGATTAACTATGTGTTTGTCGGTCGGCTTTCACCACGACATTTCCGTCAGAATCTTTCCACAATAACCAATTGATTTGGAAGCAATTAAAATACTACCAAATGGTGTAACGAGCAGTTCAAAATCTGCCCGTCCACGGGTCTTGTCTGAGAGGATGGCATAGTCTATCACGCGTTAAGCGGGCTTGCCAGCGCTTGTCAATGCTTTTCCCGCACAGATTGCCACTCACCCGTTATGGCAATGCCTGCCCCGTTGGCGCCAGAATTTTGCGCAGAAAACGCCGCGTCCGCTCATCTTGAGGATTGGTAAACAGCTCCTCAGGCGGCCCTTGTTCGACAATTTGTCCTTCATCCATAAACACCACCCGGTCGGCGACGTCTCTGGCGAACTGCATTTCATGGGTCACCACAATCATGGTTTGCTGCTCGGCGGCGAGCTGTTTCATTAAGCTCAGCACCTCTTCCACCCATTGCGGGTCCAGCGATGAGGTTGGCTCGTCGAATAGAATCACATCGGCATTCGCGGCCATCGCACGCCCAATGCCTACCCGCTGCTGTTGGCCACCGGACAGCGATGCTGGGTAAGCATCCGCCTTATCGGCCAAGCCAATGCGCTCTAAAATCTCCCTTGCCCGAGCGTGCGCCTGAGCCTTAGGCAGCTTATCAACGACAATCATGCCTTCGCTGATATTTTCTAACGCCGTTTTGTTGGCAAATAGCCCATAGTTCTGAAATACGAAAGCGGTTCGTCGGCGTAGCGCCAGAATATCGGCACGACTAGCACGCCGGGCATCGACCCTTAAGTCGCCTACCGTGATGTGTCCCGTTTCTGGGCGTTCTAGAAAGTTAATACAGCGCAGCAGGGTTGATTTACCGGTACCCGAGGGACCAATAATGACGATGATTTCACCCTGCTCCAGGTGCAAATCAACGTCGGTAAATACTGGCTGCTGGCCAAAACGCTTACTGACAGATTCGAGGGTGATCATCGCTGGTACGCCTTATTCAGATACGTTTCCAGACGGCGCTGGCCCCAGGAAAGCGCTTCCACCACCACCCAGTAAATAATCGCCACCAGCAGAAATGCTTCCAGATAGAGAAAGCTGCCCGAGGCTTCTTTTTGGGTAGCGCCCATCATTTCGGTAACACCCAGGGTAAACGCCAGGGAAGTCGCTTTAATCATATCGATGAAGTAGTTCATCAGCGTTGGCGTTGCCACGCGGGTGGCTTGAGGCAGAATAATCCGCCGCATCAATTGAGACTGGGTCATACCGATGGACAGCGCCGCTTCGGTTTGGCTGCGGTCAATACCGACAATCGCCGCGCGAATGGATTCCGCCATGTAGGCCGAAAAGTGCAGCGTTAAGCCCAGCACCGCTGCGGTCACCCCGTTGATGGAAATCAGCGCGTTAATCAGTTGGGGCAAGCCGTAATAGAACAAAAACAGCTGCACCAATAGCGGCGTTCCGCGAAAAAACGAGATAAACAGCATTGCCGCGCCGTTCAACACCGGCACTCGCGATACCCGGATGACCGCCAACAGGCAGGCAATGATCAGCGCCAACAACATGGCGATGCTCGCCATTTGCAGCGTTAACGGTAAATAGCTCAATAGGACCGGCAACAGGCCCCACATATACTCCACATTCAACATGGTTATTCCAAGGTCAGTTTCGCAACGTCGCTATAAGCGAAACGGCCGTGGCAGTGCCACGGCCGCAATCAGTTGCTGGTCGTCTAAAGATAAACGCCGCGATTATGGCTGGGTGATATCAGTATCGAACCATTTTTGCGATATTTCACCTAATGTACCGTTTTCACGCAGCTCTTCCAGGGCGGCATCTACGCGGTCACGCTGAGCACGGCCCTCTTCATCATCACGAAACGGCAGCGCGTTTTCTATGATGGTGAACGGCTGGCCAGCCAATGCAAGCGGCAAACCGCGCTCGCTGATCACCTGGCTGGCGCTAACGCGATCCATCACAAATGCATCGATACGGCCAAGCGCCACATCCTGCTCGACGTTGGATTCGTAGGTACGGATATCGATCTCATCGGCATTAGGCTGTTCACGCAGCAACTGCTCGTAGTTAGAGCCCAAGTTCACCGCAACGCTTTTGCCAGATAAATCTTCAACACCGTGAATGGTGTCATTACCTGCCCGCACAACAACCTGGGCACCATCGTAAACATACGGAGCGGTGAAGGCGTACTTCGCTTTGCGCTCATCGGTAATAGTGATTTGGTTGGCAATGGTATCAATGCGCCCAGACTCCAACATGCCCGCCAAGCCAGAGAAACTCGCTGTCACGAACTCAATCTCATCGCCAGTCACATCACCAACGGCGTTCATGACATCGACTTCAAAGCCTTTCAGTTCGTTTTGCTCAACAAACGTAAAGGGGAAATACCCCCCAGACATGCCGACGCGCAGCGTATCCGCGTAAGCAGCGGCAGACAGCACACTACCCACAACGCTAAGCGAAAGAACAGCAACAGCTTTTTTCCAACGGCTCACATTCGCCATATTCATTTTCCCCTCTAGGGCACCTAAGCCCCCTGCTTTAAACGTGGGCACCGGTTGCGACGTTCGTCGAGCATCTACCAGTGCAATGAGGCCAAGATACCAGCAAAAAAGAAATAATAAACAGCTTTCTTAGTCTTTTTTGGAATTTAGGATCAACCGGTGGTGCTATTGAAGATGACGTGCTCAGCACGTGTTCCACACATAACCACTCCTATCACCATTACTATTAGTATGCTTACACTTATACTCTAGTCCTTGTACTATACATTTATAAGGTGATTTGCAGACTGGGGAGATAATCGTGGCAACTAAACCTGATGCAGAACAAAGATTTGCAGCACAAACAGTGCGTTACACACGTCGCGCCTACCAAGCGTCATTGAGCCGAGGCCAGAAAGTCGTGGAAATCGCCAACGGAAATCTTGTCGAAACGCGCCCCGATGGCAGCACTTATGTGTTGAAAAAAGCACCCGCTAAACACAAAATTCCTGTAGGCGTGAAGCTGAAGGTGACCTAATGGATCCAACACCAAGGTTGAGAATGTTTGCTGGCCCCAATGGCTCAGGCAAAAGCACCATTCAGAGTGTCATACCTGCACATCTGAAAGGGGTTTACATCAACCCAGATGATATTGAACAAAGCGCCAAGGACACAGGCGCTATCTATTTTGGTGATTATTCTGTCGACATTTCAAAAGCGGATATCAAACACTATTTCTATCAATCGCCTTTAACACGAAAAGCGTCTCTGGCACCTCTGCTTGAAACATTACTATTTGAAGACAACTGCCTTTCCTTTTGTAAAACCGAACCAAACTCCTATATCGCTTCAATTGCCTCATCGCTCATTCGTGATCAGCTTATCGCCTCTAGAATTAGTTTTACGTTTGAAACTGTAATGTCATCAGAAGACAAGATAGAAGTATTACAGGCATCCCGTGCAGCAGGTTTTAAAAACTATCTCTACTACATTGCCACCGACGACCCAGACATTAACGTCCAACGAGTTCACAACCGAGTAGAATCGGGAGGACACACCGTACCAGAAGATAAGATTCGTCAGCGTTACCATCGTTCACTCGACTTATTAATAAATGCCATCAAGCTTGCTGATCGAGCGTTTATATTCGATAACTCAGGTAATGAAGACATATGGCTAGCAGAAGTAACTCCGGAAGGAGAAATTGAACCTAAAGCGGAAGAAATACCCGACTGGTTTTACCGAAGCGTTATACAGAAGCTCACTCCTGCCTATTAAGAAGCTAGCTCACGTCTGGACTTTTTCTCCGTTGCGGAAGCCCCCATTCTTAGCAGAGTGAACGAGAAGGCGAGCAGAAATGATGCCTCAGATGGCTAAACCTTGGCCTTACCAGAAATAACGGCTTTAAACCCTGCCTTGGTGATCGGCTGCTGATTGACGTCAACCACCTTGCCGCCTAAACGGGCCAATGATTTGGCAAGAGAAACCAACCGCGCAAGCTGGAGCTTGCTGGGCGAAAGAGAGCGACCACTCTCATTCACCTTAATAGTGACACCCTTAATTAAGTACTGGCTATTATCATCGGTAAAAGAAGGAAGTTGCCCAGGAGGAAAGGCGTTTTCAACAACGATAGGGTTACGTGAAGACTCCCCCATCACCGTAAAGGCTTTCGTACTAGGCTCATACACCGCTCCCGCAGATGCCAGCGCTACGCTTAAGCGCTCGTTTAGCCCAGGTGAAGGGGTTTCAAACAGCACTTGCACGCCCCAAGAAGTACCGCCCTCATTCGCCAGCGTGGGAACATCATCCGCTTGCATTTTAGCGCCCATCGAAAGCTTTCTGGGCCGATCAGCAGGCTGGGAAGCGCTTCTAAACTCGCCGCTAAGAATTAAATACATAGCAACAAAGCCACAGGTCAGGCTAACCCACATCGTACCAATCGCCACCACTAGCGCGAGCGTATAAGTATCCATACTATTTTTATTATCCCTGCGGCACCCGCAGCGCCTCTAAGCCTCAGTCTATAAAACACCCTGTTGTTGCTAGCACGGCCCAAAATGAGCCTGCTAAGTGATTATGGTAGAAAAGCGCGTCATCACAAGCCACCCTTGGTCTATAGCACCTTTCAAGCTACCCCAACATCACTTGCGTATGCACCACGCCGCTATACCCGAGTAACCCACCGCACCGTCATTCCCGAGTAACCCTCCGCACCGTCATGCCCGAGTAACCCACCACACCGTCATTCCCGAGTGGGGTTATCGGGAATCCATTCTGACCTTTGCCCGATACTACCCAGCAGCCTGCCTCACCATGGATTCCCGCTAAGGGCATGCGGGAATGACGAACCTGGGGCGTAACCTCTGTGAGTGGCGGGTGCAAGCTACCCCAACATCGCCTTAGTATGCTCGCGCTGCTGCTTCACCGCACCATCTAATATACCCAGCAGCTTTTCATAATCCTCCGGCATCGCTTTATCCATGCCGGTGTCTTCAAAGCGTTGTAAAGTGGCTTGAGTGTCCGCTATGACAGTTTGCAGCTCATCGATAACGTGTTGTTGTTCTTCATTAGTCATACGTCACCTCAGTAAAAAAAACCGGCCCCCAAAGGGAGCCGGTTTAGTGTACTACTTAGTGATACAGCAAATGCTCTATCGAAACTAAGCCTCAGATTAACCCAGCAGTGAAAGAACGTTCTGCGGAATCTGGTTGGCCTGTGCCAATACAGAAGTACCAGCCTGCTGCAGGATCTGCGCGCGAGTCATATTGGCGACTTCTACCGCGTAGTCAGCATCTTCGATGCGCGAACGAGCTGCAGAGAGGTTAGTCTCATTGGTGCTCAGGTTGGTAATGGCTGATTCAAAACGGTTCTGCACAGCACCCAGCTCAGAACGCAGGCTGTCCAAGGCTTCCAGCGGGTTTTTGGTGGCGTCCGCATCGCTAAGCGCTTCTTGAGTCAGATCACCATCTTCGGTAATGAAGATTTCATTTGCAGCACCATCAGTGATCTTGCCATTGTCATTAACATAGACAGAGGCAGCAGCTGAATCGGAAAGAGTGAAGTCTCCTTCAAACCCGGAAGTAAAGACAGCTGCGCCGCCACCACCGAGGGCATCAGTCACCGCATTAGCGTTACTAATATTATACTGATTAGCAGCTGTACCTTCACCGTCTAAGTCTACATCGTAAGCGTTAGTTGTATCGTCTTGAATCTGATTCTGAAGATCTTCAAAGGCGATGGTTTCGTTTTCAGTATCTACTCCGGCGCCACCGTTCGCACTATAAACCGTATCGTCTGCAGTACGGCCTCCTTCAGCAAGCTCACTGACCAAGTCTTCAATCGTAGCGACAGGATCGCCGCCCGTATTTGTTACGCTTAGATCAGCAGAACCAGCGGTACCCGTCAGGTATAAGTTTTCGCCTGTAGAGGCAAGCGTTAGTGCACCAGAAGATGAAACGTTAACTTCTTTGTCATCACCACCTAAGTTTACGGTGTTAGGCCAAGATCGGTGGCTAAGTTACCAGCATTTCCATCTACAGCTACGCCAGCACGGTCGAAGCTGAAAGTGTTAGTGTCAGCGTCGAGAGTGTATACAGTATCGGTAGTACCCGGATCTAAAGTAATTTCAGCGCCATCTTTCAGATTCTGGAACACATCACCAACGTTAGAAGCGGTGTTGAACGCTGCGTTTGTATACTCGTTCAAAGTCATTGGCACGTAGGTCTTGAATCGACGCAGCTTTATTGGCGGTACCCGTACCGTTCACATTAAAGCCGCCTAAATTCAATGTTTCAGCATTGATCTGCTGTAGGTTGACAGAAATGGTCTGGCCATCGTTAGCACCTACCTGAATTTTCAGGCCGCTATCTTCTGCCAGCACTTTAGTGCCGTTGAAGTCAGTTTCTTCAGAGATACGGTTAATCTCATCCAGGCGCTGATTAATTTCGTCTTGGATGGAACCCAGGTCAGACTCAGAGTTAGTACCGTTTTGAGCCTGAACAGACAATTCACCTGATTCAGCGCGCCTTCAGCGGTTTGCGCAATGGAGATACCATCGTTAGCGTTACGCTGAGCCTGGCCGAGACCGGTGATCTGTGAAGAGAAGCGGTTAGCGATGGCTTGGCCAGCTGCGTCGTCTTTAGCGCTGTTGATACGCAGGCCAGAGCTCAAACGCTCCATAGAGGTTTGCAGCGAGTTTTGTGATTTGGACAGGTTGGACTGGCCAATCATGGAAGTAATGTTGGTATTGATCACTGACATGGTGTGATTCTCCTTGCATGAACACTGGCCGGAAGGCCTGCTATTCGGCCACTTTGTGCGCCGTTATTAGAATTAACGGCACAGTGAGAAGAATCTTTAGGGCGGTTAGTAAAAAAAGATGTAATGTTTGGTAACTGTAGGGTGAGAGGCTTACTTTTACGTGGGCAACAAAAGGGCGGCTTACGCCGCCCATTGCGGGTGCCTCGCTTCGCTCGTTACACCGCACTACTTATCTGTGGCTACTCAACCGAAGCGTTAAGGTTATTTCTTGCGGCCTAACTGATTATCCAGGGCATCAAACTGCTGGGTGAGGTAGCTGCTCATGCTGTTCATCTGGGCAATCATCGCATCTAGCTGACCGAACTGGGTGCGGTAGCGGGAGATGGTGCCTTCAATGGTTTTTTCCATACGCTCGAAACGGTCGTCCAAGCTTTTAACACGGTTTTCCGCGCCGCTAATCGCTAGTTTTACCACGCCATTGTTGCCCAGCATCTGTTCGATTGTAGTGTTTAGCCTACCCGCCATGCCGTCGCCCTCGTTTTCACCGGCAAAAAAGTCATTGAGGGCCTGGGGGTTATTGGCAACCAAGTCATCTAGCGTCTCCTCATCGACCTTGAGCTTGCCATCTCGCTGCAGAGTGATGCCTAGCTGGTTAAGGGTCGACAACTCACCGCCTTCTACCCCGCCGGTTAATACACTGCGCAGCCGGGATTCGATGGTGCGCACGGTGTTATCGCCCAATAGCTCGCCAGCGGTTTCGCTATCGCCGGTAAAGCTAGTGAGCTTGCCAATGGTGCCTTTTAAGTCGTTAAACGCTTTTACAAAGCCATTAATCGCTTCGCGCTGCTTTAGCGTGTCGCGCTCAATATTAATGGTGCTGGAAGCCGTTTCGCCGTCCACGATATTGAGTTCAGCAAGATTTAGCGTTACGCCTTGAATCGCGCCTTCAACACTGTTTTCTGCACTACTAATCGCAATGCCATTAACCGTAAGCGCGGCATTTTCACCTGGGCGTTTTGTTAGCGCATCTTCAGCAAAGGGGCCGGGGAGCACGGCGCCATTGGTATCAACAAAGCTAAAGCTTTCAATAGAAGCGTCTGCGCCAGTGGTTTTAGAGCTAAGTGCCAGCCGGTAGCCCGTGCCATCATTGATAATCGTGGCGTTAACACCAGCTTCTTTATCAGCGTTAATGGCATCACGAATATCTGCAAGGCTACTGCCTTCTGCGATGTTGATATCGACGCTCTCCCCATCGCCAAAGGTCAGCTGCATTGCGGTGGCCCCTTGTAGATCCAGGGCGGCGTCCCGCTCTGCCACGCGGTTTGAGGCCAGCGTACCAGAGGTGGCCAACTGGCTGACCTCTACCCGGTAGCTGCCCGGCAGCGCATCAGCGGCAGCAGTCGCTTTAATGGCATCGCCACGCACATTGGCGGAAAGGCTTTGGTAGAGCTTGGGGTCATTGATTTTGGCGACCGCATCTTGAAACGAGTTCAGCGACGTTTGAAGTTGACCGAAAGCAGAAATTTTCGCCTGCTGCTGTTTCTTTTGAAGCGTAATCGGCGCGAGTTTGCCTCGCTCAGCCGCTTGAAGCTGATCAAGCAAACCAGTGAGATCAAGGCCAGAACCAACGCCAAGAGAGGTTATCGTCGCCATGCGGGGGTATTCCTCAGTGCAAAAGGCTAAACCACAAGACCCAGGCACGCATGCGCACGCCCGTTTATTTAATAGCACTGCTATCGGCAGAAAAGCGCACAACTTTAGCGCCTTTTCGCGCTTTCGCCGATTTTCATACTTTTTTACTAGAAATGAGAATTTTCTAATGAAAACGCCTGCAGGAAGCAGGCGTTAGCGTAGGCGTTCAACAACCACCAAATTACTTTAGCGACTATTTACGCCCAAGCTGAGCGTCAAGGGCATCAAACTGCTGGGTTAAATAGTTGCTGGTTTGGTTCATCTGGGCAATCATGCCGTCTAACTGGCCGAATTGAGTGCGATAGCGGGAAATGGTCTGCTCAATAGACTGCTCCATATTCAGATAGCGCTCACCCAGAGATTCTTTGAGGCTTTCCGCACCGCTAATCGCCCCCGACACTCTGCCGTTGGAACTAAGCAGCTGCTCTATTGTGGTGTTAAGCTGCCCCGCCATGCCTGACTCATCCGCATCGCCAGCAAAGAAGGTTGAAAGTGCCTCCTGATTATTGGCAATGGCGTTATCAAGCTTGTCGCTATCAACTTCAAGCGTGCCATCGCGCTGTAAAGAAATGCCGATATCGCTGAGCATGGAAAATTCGCCTTCCACGCCACCGCTGAGCACGCTGCGCATGCGAGACTCAACGATACGGACAGTGCCATCACCTAGCAGATCACCCGCAGCACCGGTTTCAGAATTGAAACTGGTCAGCGCGCCGATGGTGCCCTTGAGGTCGTTATAGGCATCGACAAAGCCCGTAATCGCTTCACGAACAGCGCGTGTATTCTGCTCGACTGCCACGGTGCTATCGCCCTCATCTTGAAGGTTAAGCGTCACGCCTTGAATCGCCCCTTCAACCTGATTGGTAGGGCTGGTAATAGCAATGCCATTCACCGTCAACGCGGCATCGGTGCCTGCTTGCAGGGTGTTATCGGTGTCGGCGGCGAAGGGCGCTGTGCCTGCATCAGAAAAGCTAAAGCCGGTAATAGAGGCATCCGCACCGGTTTCGCTGGAACTAAGCGCCAGCCGGTAGTTGGTGCCGTCGTTCACAATGGTGGCGTTAACGCCTGAATCCTCACTGGCATTAATCGCATCGCGAATATCTTCCAGGCTGCTATTCGCACCGATGGTGACGTCTTTACTGGCCCCATCACCGAATGTGAAGGTTAGCGTTTGCTCAGTGGTCGTTTGCGGCGCGTCCAGTTGATCAACACCTGTGGAAGCCAGCGTGCCACGAGTAGCGAGTGTATCAACGGTGACATTGTAACTACCGGGCTGCGCTTCGCCATCTGCCGTGGCAGTAATGGCATCGCCTCCCACATTCGTGGAAAGGCTTTCATACAGCGCACTGTCGTTTAACTCAGCGGAGGCAGTTTGAAATTGGGAGAGCGCACTTTGCAGCTGACCATAAGCAGAAATCTTGGTCTGCTGGGTTTCCAGTTGACGCTCTATAGGCTTCAGCTTCCCTCGCTCAGCATCTTGCAGTTGATCCAGCAAGCCGTTGAGGTCGAGCCCTGAGCCAATACCGAGTGATGAAATGGAAGCCATAAGTTACTGCCCTTTTTTTAAATAACGCCCAACACGCTGGCGCTGCTCATACGTAAGAATGTGATTTATATTTAATACTATCGACCATTAAAGCTTAGACTTGAGCCTATTTGGCTTTTTTTACGTACTAAAAAGTAATGAATTGTAAAGAATGACGCTTACATAAAGCTAAAAAGGCATAACACCATCAATTTTAATTAATACTTTTTGCTTTTCCCCTAGCGGCCCACATGTTGAATTATCTAGATGACAGAAATATGTCAGAAAAAGGTCGGCGGTTGCTTTGACACCAATCCATCATAGACCTTGGTCTAATGCCCGCATTGCTTTATAATGCACTGCAACAAGCCCATTTTGGGGCTGTTTGCAGGAGAACGACTTATGCCTTCCGAGGTGTCACAACCCGCATCCACCGTAGTGTCTGCCGCTTATCATGTGCAGCGCAGCCTACGCCACTGCCTTTCTACCGTTGCCGAGCTGCTTTACGATAACGGCCATGTGCTCGAAACCATTACCTTGCCGCAGCGTGGCCTCGCCCGACGCGAGCTGGCTCATTTGAAGGGGCATTGCCCTAGTTGGAAAACATGCCAACGGGTGCTTGAAGAGAGCGGTGCCGCTGAATTTAATGATTACGACCGCTTCGTACTGACGTCTATGGGGCGGGAGCTAATGTTTGATATGTTTGGTCAGGGTGCTGCCGACTGCGCGTAATCGCGTTTGCTTTGCTCTGCACGTTCTAAATACGACGCTCTAAATACGACGTTTTAAATACAAAGCGCCCGCAGCCCCTTGAAAAAAGAGCTGCGGGCGCTTTTCTATTAGCGTGATGTGCTTAGCGCAGTCCAAGCAGCGATAGAATAAACAGCACAACAACGTAAGCGTTCATCCTACGACGTAGTTGACCTACTTCACGTCA